>JBEIUO010000258.1:0-4806 GCA_040374335.1 Phycisphaeraceae bacterium | reverse complement strand
GGCGTCGAGCGTGGGTGAGAAGAGCTGCGTGGCGAGGCCGGCGGCGCGCATGGCGCGGGCGAGCGCGGTGTGGGACCAGAGTTTCCAGTCGTAGCGGAAGGCTGCCTTGAGGGTGGCGCGGGTGGCGCGACGGGTCACGGTGAAATCGATTTCGTTGACGACGCGACGGGTCGCGCGGTTTGCGCTGCGCTGGTGCCAGGTGTAGGTGATGCGGCTGGCGCGGGGGCCGGGGATGGTTCGGCGGGAGGAGGAGACGCGGAGTGCGCCGGGGCCGTCGTAGAGGTCGCAGACGAGGACGCCGCCGGGTTTGAGGCGGGCGGCGGCACGGGCGACGTAGGCGTTGAGTGCGGCGGTGGTGTGGAGTTCGCAGATGGAGAAGTTGCCGACGAAGATGATGTCGGCGCGTGGGGAGAGCGGGGCGGTGGTGACGTCGGCGCGGCGGAGGGTGAGGCCCTTGGCGGGGCCGTGGTGGTGGAGGGCGAGGGGGTCGAGGTCGGTGGCGACGGCGGAGCGGGTGGGAGATTTGGAGAGGGTGAGCCAGGCGCGGGCGGTGGCGGCGGTGCCGGAGAAGTCTTCGGCGAGTGCGCGAGGGGAGTTGCCGTGGATGGCGTCGAGGACGCGGGCCATGTCGGCGGGCGATTGGGTGCAGCGTTCGTAGAGGTCGAAGCGGTCGAGGGTCACGCCATTTTGATCCAGCGGAGGAGGGTGGCGAAGTTGGGGGGCTTGCCGTACATGAGGACGCCGATGCGGAAGATCTTCGCGGCGAGCTTGGCGAGGATGACGACGTAGACGGCGTTGACGAAGAGGGAGGCGGCGATCTGCCAGGCGGCGGGTGGGTCGCTGGAGGAGATGCGGAGCATGAGGACGAAGGGGCCGACGCCGGGGATGAAGGACATGGTGGTGGCCATGACACCCTTGGGGTCGAGGATGATGGGCATCATGAGGAGCATGGGGGAGACGATGACCAGCATGAGCGGGGTCATGAGGGACTGGGCTTCGTGGATGTCGTTGACCGCGCTGCCGATGGCGGCCATCATGCAGGCGATGAAGCCGAAGCAGAGGAGGAAGAGGGCGACCATGAGGACGAGGTTACCCCAGTCGACGAGGTGCGATTGGCGGAAGACGATCATGGCGGAGATGCCGAGAAATGAGTAGAGGACGAGGATCATGAGGCCGGCGCACATCTGGCCGATGATCTTGCCGACCATGAGTTCGAGGGGGGAGACGGCGCTGAGGAGGACCTCCATGATGCGGTTGCTTTTTTCCTCGATGGTGGAGGTGAGGAGGAACTGGCCGCCGGTGAAGGTGGAGATCCAGAGGAGGATCATGAAGCCCATGGGGACGAACATCTGGGCCATTTCGCCCGAGGAGGTTGCGCCCTGCGCGGTCCAGGTCTCGACGTCGGGAGCGTCGAATCGCATGAGGGTGCGGACGGCGGCGGGGTCTTCGTTGTTGGACTTGAGGCGGGCGTCGATGACGGCTTCGCGGACTTTGGAGCGGAGGAGGCCTTGGACGCGGATGTCGAGGCGGGCGCGGACGGACATGGCGTAGGTGCCGAAGTCGTCTTTGGCGGCATCGCGGGTGAGGGCGTCGTTGTCGATGGTGATGAGGGCGAGGAGTTGTTCGCCGTCCTTGGTTTTCTCGAGGAGGCGGGGCTTGATCGAGGCGGGGTCGGTGTTGGGGGGGAGGATGGTGATCTTGAGTTCAGGGACTTCGACGGAGTCGGCGGCGGCGGCGACGGCGGAGGTGGCTTGTTGGGCCTGGTCGGGCGGGAGGGACTTGGCGATGACCTTTGCCGCGGCCTTCTTTGTGGATTCGGTTTGGTCGGTGATCCAGGCCTTGATGGCTTCTGGCGAGAGGGTGCGTTCAAGTTCGGGGGTTGCCGCGGCGGCGGTGGAGTTGTCGATGATGGCAACTTCACCGGCGACGGCGGGGGGTTTGCGGTTGATGAGAGCGAGGGCGAGGGGGGCGGCGACGGTCATGATGATGGGCATGACGAGGACGCCGATGATGAAGCCCTTGGTGAGGACGGTGGCGAGGAAGTCTCGCTTGGCGACGTGGAAGGTTTTGATCATGATTAGTCTCCGCCGCCTTCGAGGGAGCTGGCGAGGGTTGCCATGGGGGAGCGGAGCGAGGCGAGGAGTTTCTCGCGTTCGTCCGGTGGGAGGGTTTGCTGGACGATGTCGATGAAGATGTCTTCGAGGGAGGGGCGGACGACTTCGACGCGGTTGAGTGGGGCTGCGGCGCAGGCGGCGGCCATGATGGCGCGGGGGTCGGCGGCGTTGGAGGCGTGGAGGTCGAAGAGTCTGCCGCGACGGTCGACGGAGGCGACGCCGGGGATACGGGCGAAGGTGGCGGGGTCGGTGGCGGGGTCGAGGGGTTCGACGGCGACGGTTCGTGGGTCGAACTTGGAGCGGATGTTTTGGGGGGAGTCGTCGAGGACTTTGCGGCCCTGGTGGATCATGATGACGCGGTCGCAGAGGGCTTCGGCCTGGAGCATCTGGTGGGTGGAGAAGATGATGGTGCGGCCGGCGCGGTGTTGTTCGTCGATGAGTTCGCGGAGGAGGCGGGAATTGACGGGGTCGAGGCCGCTGAAGGGTTCGTCGAGGATGATGAGGTCGGGTTCGTGGATGATGGAGGAGACGAACTGGACCTTTTGCTGCATGCCCTTGCTGAGTTCTTCGCACTTTTTCTTGAGGACTTCGGAGAGGCCGACGCGGGCGAGCCAGGTTTTGACTTTGGCGTCGAGGCCGGCTTCGTCGAGGCCTTTGAGGCGTGCCATGTAGGTGAGGAAGGCGCCGACTTTCATTTTCTTGTAGAGGCCGCGTTCTTCGGGGAGGTATCCGATGCGGTCTTTGCTCTCGACGGCGGAGGCTTTGCCGAGGATGGAAAGTTCGCCGGAGTCGGCGAAGAGGATGGACATGATCATCCGGATGGTGGTGGTTGTGCCGGCGCCGTTGGGGCCGATGAAGCCGCAGAGGGAGCCTTCGGGGATGGAGAGGTCCATGCCTTCGACGGCGACCTTGGTGCCGAAGGTTTTGCGGATGTTGCGGAGGGTGATGGCGTCGGCCAAGGGTGGGTGCTCCGGTGGGAGGGGATCAGAAGTCGCGGCGGCAGAATATGAGGGTTGCGATGCCGAGGATAACGGCCTCGAAGCCGAGGGAGGTGCCGATGATCCACCAGAGGGGGCGGGATCGGAACTCGTCTTCGGCCTTTTGGGCGCGGGCGGAGTCGGAGACGCGGATGTCGTCGGAGTCGTCGTTGCGGATGCGGACGCCTTCGTCGCGTTCGACGAGGCCGGCGATGTCGGCCTGGGAGATCATTCGGCGTTCGAGGACTTCGATGGTTTCGGAGGTCTTCGGGAGGATCGTCTTGGTCATGTAGAGGATGGTGGCCCATCGCTGCCAGGTGCGGAGGCTGCCCTGTTCTTCGACGAGCTTGGCACGGCGACCGGGGAGGAGAGGGTTGGCGGCGTCGAGCTGGGCTTGGGTGTAGGTGGGTTCGGGAGTCGCTGGGTCGCGGAGCTTTTCGAGTCCCGTCGTTGTGTTCTTCTCCATGCGGGCGATGCGGGCCTCGAGGGCTTCGATGCGGAGCTCGCTGTTGCTGCGGAGGGCGACCATGATGGTGTCGGTGGAGTTGAGGCCGAACATCGCGAGCCAGAAGAGGATGGTGATGAGGAGCGCGGCGATGGTCGAGCGGGTGATGACGCCGATGAGCGTGCAGACGCAGAAGAGGTAGCTGTAGAAGAGCACGATGATGGGGACGGCGAGGAAGACGTCGGGGATCCATGCGCCGCCGCGGATGCCGATGAGGAGGAATGCCGCGGTGGCGAAGACGGTGACCTGGAGGGCGGTGAAGAGGAGGCAGGTGACGAACTTGGTGAGGAGGAGGCGGGCGCGGCCGACGGGCTTGCTGAGGGTGAGTTCGATTGCGCCGCCGGCGATGAAGTCGGGGATCATGCCGGCGGTGGAGATGAGGGCGAGGATGGTGGCGGCCCAGGCGAGCCAGATTTTGACGCCGAGGTTGTTGTAGACGAGTTTGTAGAAGGTGGCGGGGGAGATGACGTTGGCGTTGAAGAGATCGATGGGGAACTCCCACACGATGATTTTCAGGCCCTTATCGGTGATTCCGATCATCCCGAAGACGGCGACGACGAGGCCGGAGAGGATGAGGGTGATCCAGAAGAGCTTCTTGGAGTTGAGTTCGCGGTACGAGTCGAGGAGCATGGCGGCGAAGACGTTCATGGGCGCACCGCCTCTCCCCGCGCGGCGCCGGGTTTGAGGGCTTTCCCGCTGGTGGGGTCGGTGACTGCCTGCATGAAGAGGTCCTCGAGGCTGGGGCGGAAGGGGCGGATGCTCTGGATGGTGCGGTGGTCGCGTCGGAGGGCGTCGACGATGGGCATGAGTTGGTTGGTGTCGTCGCCGGCGATGCGGAGGGTGTTGCCCGCGATGCGGACCCAGAGACCGTTGTCGAGGGTGAACTCGCGGCGGCCGTTGGAGCCGGCGGTGGAGCGGACGAGCGACTCTTCGGCGTCGGGGGATTCGGGGACTTCGAGGGCGACGTAGCGCTGGTCGCGGGTGAGTTCGTCGATCGTGCCCTGGCGGGAGACTTGACCCTGGACGAGAATGGAGACGCGGTCGCAGACCATTTCGAGTTCGCTGAGGAGGTGGGAGTTGAGGAGGACGGTCTTGCCGCGAGACTTGAGGACGCTGAGCATTTCGCGGATGTCGCGTCGGCCGACGGGGTCGACGCCGTCGGTGGGTTCGTCGAGGATGACGAGGTCGGGGTCGTTCATGAGGCTCTGGG
>JBEIUO010000149.1:0-6345 GCA_040374335.1 Phycisphaeraceae bacterium | reverse complement strand
GTAGTCGAGCATCAGCACATCCACCGGCGTATCGCTCTTCACCGTCAGCATCGTCATGTCGCGACGCGTGCAGAACTCCCGCAGCGAGTCGCAGTACGCCGCGAGGTTCGCCTTGTACCGCTTGAGCAGCGGCGCAGAGATCGTCACCTCCGCCGTGTCCCCGTCCTCAACGTCCTTGAGCCTCAGGTCTCCCGTCAGCGGCGGGTCGATCTCCTGCGGGCTCAGCACCTGGATGCAGTACACATCGTACCCGCGCCCCACGAGCAGCTTCAGCCCCGTCTCGAAGCCGTCCTTGAAGAAGAAGTCCGACATCACCACCATGATGCCCTTGCCCCGGCGCGCCAGCGCGATCCGCTGGGCCGCTTCCGCGAAGTTGAACGACCCAACCGGCCGCAGCGAGCACAGCCACCGCGCCAGTTCGTGCACCCGCCGACGCCCCCGCAGGTCCCTGATCGCCGACGATACGTCCCCCATCGGCGCCACCGCCGCTTCCCCCTCTGCGCCGCCCTCCACCGGCTCCGCCGTGAACGACTGCGTCGCCCCGCCCATCGCCGTCGCCGCCACGCGGTTCAGGTTGATCAGCCCCACATACCCAAGCGCCATCGCGGCCTTCTGCATGAACGCGAACTTGCTCGGATCCCCGCACTCGCTCGACTCGCTCGCGTCGATCACCACGTGCAGCGACAGATCCTCCTCCTCCAGGAACAGCTTCAGAAACAGCTTGTCCAGCCGCCCGAAGATGTTCCAGTCGATGTGCCGCATGTCGTCGCCCATCACGTACTGCCGGTGATCCGCGAACTCCACGCTCTCGCCACGCTTCTTCGATCGCCGCTCCCCCCGCAGCTTGCCGAAAAACACCTTCCGGCTCGAGAGATCGAGCGGCTCCAGCTTGCCGATCAGCTCGGAGTTCAGCAGATCCTCGATTGACTTCGGCCGCTTCGGGCTCGGTGTTCTCAGCATCGCGCACTCGTCCAGTCTTCAGATTGCCGTCTCACTTTGAACCCGTTCCACGCCACTCCCGCGGCGGCAGCGGTGGCAAAGGAAAGTTCCGCGGCGGCCCGTCCGCCGAATCCCACGTGTACGGCCGACCGTTGTCGTACCGCATGCTGTGCCGCGTCGTCGCCGAACGCTCCAGCGTCCACTCACGGTCGAAGTGAAACTCCATGTCCACCCATTCCACGATGTCGAAGTCGCCCTCGACCCAGAACCCGCCCGGCTCCCACACCCGCTGCAGAATCCCCGGCGGATCCTCCCGAACAATCCGCCACTTCTTCGTCAGCCGCAGCGAATCCAGCCTTGTCTCGACCTCCTCGCGCGTCATCCCTTCGTAAAACGCCTCCGATGCCCGCCCGTTGAACTCCGCGTCGGTGAGGTTCGCGTGCAGCGGATAGCTCGCGCACCCCGTCAGCACGGCGCACACGCCCCCCGCAGCACACACGCCCCATCGCGCCGGGCTCGACATCGGACTCGGCTCCTTACACGCTCACCATCTTCGTCGGCTCGGTCGGCGTCAACTCCAGGACCTTCGCAACGATGTCGTCCGGATCGATACGGTCCGCTTCCGCCTCGAAGTTCATCAGCACGCGGTGCCGCAGGCACATCGGCGCGATCTTCTTGATGTCCGCGAACGACACGTGGAAACGCCCATCAATCAACGCCGCAACCTTCGCGCCCAGCATCAACGCCTGCGCGCCACGCGGGCTGCTCCCGCACCGGATGTACTTGTTCGTCGGCCCGCCCGCTCCGCCCGCGGCATACGGCCCGCCCGGATGAGTAGCCATCGCCAGCCGCGCGACGTACTCCTTCACGTGCGGCGCAACCACCACGCCACGCACCAGTTTCTGCATCTCGAGGATCGACGGCCCGTCCAATACCTTGTCGCAGTTGATGTCCGACGTGCTCGTCGTGCGGTCCAGGATCGTCATCAGGTCGTCCAGCTTGCTGTAGCCCACGACCACCTTGAAGATGAAGCGGTCAAGCTGCGCTTCGGGCAGCGGGTACGTCCCTTCCTGCTCGATCGGGTTCTGCGTCGCCAGCACAATGAACGGCTTGTCGAGCTTGTACGACACGCCCGCCACCGTCACGCTCCGCTCCTGCATCGCTTCGAGCAACGCCGACTGCGTCTTCGGCGTCGCGCGGTTGATCTCGTCCGCCAGCACCACCTGCGCGAAGATCGGCCCACGCTGGAACTCAAACTTCCGTCGCCCCGTGTCAGGGTCTTCCATCACGATGTTCGTGCCGATCACGTCCGCAGGCATCAGGTCCGGCGTGAACTGGATGCGGTTGAAC
Organism: Phycisphaeraceae bacterium; assembly: GCA_040374335.1. GTDB lineage: Bacteria > Planctomycetota > Phycisphaerae > Phycisphaerales > UBA1924 > JBEIUO01. Next base: position 4,056 of record JBEIUO010000149.1, on the reverse strand, counting down.
GGCAGGCTCAGCGTCTGCGCCAGGCTCCGCACCAGCAGCGTCTTGCCCAGCCCCGGCACGCCCTCCAGCAGCACGTTGCCGCCCGAGAACAGCGACATCAGCACCGCGTCCACCACCTCGCCGTGCCCGACGACCACCTTGCCGATCTCGGCCCGCAGCTTCTGAAACGTCGCCCGAAACTGCTCGCACTGAGCCTTCACCTCGGCCGGAGTCTCCATCTGCACGTCCTTCGCCGTCGCCATGTGCCAAACTCCCTTCAAGTACCCGCTCGCCCACTCACTGACTTCGCATCCAAGAATCTGAAATCTGAAACCGATTCCCTAACGCCTCTTCCCTACGGCCTATGGCCTTCTTCCCTATTGCCTATTGCCTTCTTCTTCCCCACCCATCCCATCCTGCGCCTTCTTCTTCGCCTTCAGCAACCTGCTCATCCCTTCTCCAGGCGCCGCCGGATTCGCTCCCGGCTTCTCATCCGTCGGACGGGGCTTGGCCTTCAGAATCTCCGGCGTCGCCGCCGCGCCACCCAGCGCCACGTTCTTCACGTTCTTCCGCATCTGCTCGGCATTCGCCTCGAACTTCACCTTCGCGGTTTCCTTCGACCGCTTCTCCGCCTCCGCGACCGCCCTCTTCGCTTCCGCGGTCAAGGCCTCCGGCTCCATCCCCGCGCCCTGGCCCGCGCCACGCTCGGTCATCTTCGCCTGGGCCTTGTCGCGCGCCGCCTTCAGCCCCGCCAACTGCTGCCCGCCCTGCGTCACCTTGCCCTTGCCGAAGAGCGCCAGCACGCCCTGCGCCATCGCCTTCAGATCAATCCGCACGCGACGAACACCAACGTCCACCAGGAACAACCCGATCCCGATCATCGCCACGTACAACCAGATCTGCCGCGACGCCACCGGCATCTGCAGGCCCTCACGCGTCCACAGACGGTCGGCCTTCGGGTCACCCGTCAGCACGCGACCGCCGGTCATCTCCGCCACCTGCATCAGCAGCGGCGTGTTGTCCTCGAGCGTTCTGTACTCGTCCGAAAACGGCCGGCTGATCGCCGCCTGTACCGTCCCCTCGATCGCCTGCCCCTCCCGATCCGGATCCGGGGCCGCGTACTGCAGGTTCACCAGATAGCTCCCCGCCATCTCCGTCGGCACCGAAGCGGTGTACCGCCCCGGCCCCGCCTGCTTCAGCACAACGTCCACGCCCTTGCCGTCCGGCGTCGCCAACCGACCCCGCACCACCGCGAAGTTCAGCCGCTCACCCTTCGCGTCAAACGCCTCCATCGTGACGACCGTCTGATCGCCCTTGTTCTCCGTCACCACCCGCACGTTCCCGTTACCCGGCGGACGCATCGCCCACCGAATGTGCTGCTCCCAGAACGCCTTGTAGTTCGCCCACGCCATCCAATCGGGGTTCCACTTCGTCGCCGCGTCGCTGGTGTACGTCACCACTTTGCCCAATCCGTACTGCCACTGCGCCAGGATCGGGTCCCCTTCCTTCCCCTTCAGCGACACCACCGACAACCCCTCACGCTCCGCCGCCACCACGTAGCCCTTGATCGGCGGCACCGACGAAATCCCCCGCATCGTCTCGCTGAACCCCACCATCTGCGGCTGAAACGCGGGTCCCTCCCAGATCAAACTCCGCCGGATTGTCTGCGCTTCCTTGATGAAGATCTGCGGCAGCGTCGCCAGCGCCTTCTGCGTGTCCACGTGGTAGTGACGACCCTTCGGGTACCGCGAGATGTACTCCATCCGGCTCGTGTCGCCACCCCCGTGCGGGAAGACGCCCACCGTCGAGATCGTGATGTTCGCCGCCCGATACTTGTCCAGCAGCGTCGTCGAGGGCGGCGACGGATCGCCGTCCGAAATCATGATCACGTGCCGCTGCCCCGCCTCTGCCTTCGTCAACCCCTCCAGCGCCAGCTCAAGCGACGGGCTGAAGTCCGGCATGTCGCCGAACATCAGCTTCTGAATCGCACGCTTGATCTCGGTCCCGTCCCCGATCACCTTCAGCGGGTGCACCCACTCCGTGTTCCCGTTCCACCCGTACTCGATGATCCCCGCCAGGTCCAGCCGCGACAACGCGTTCACCGCTTGCTCGCAGACCTTCTTCCCGTAGAACACGCCCTCGGGCATCTCCACCGAGTGCATCACCAGCGCCAGCGCGCCCCGGGGCATCTGCCTCTTCTGCGGCGGATCCAGCTTGATCGGCAGCGCATCCTCGAGCGGCGAACCAATCCAACCCCCCGCGCCAAACGCCCGAGGCCCGCCGATCATCAGAATCCCGCCCCCGGTGTCGTGCACGTACTGCCGCAGCTCCTCCTGCTGCCGCTGGCTGTACGGATACGCCTCCTGGTTCACCATGATGATCGCGTCGTACGCGTTCCATTCCGTCAGCGTCCCCGGCGCCGCCTTGCCATCCCTCACATCCGCCTTGATCTTCGCTTCCGCCAGCAGCTTCAGGATCGGGCCCGCCGCCTCCGGCTCCCCCTCGTCCACCAGCACCAGCACCTTCGCCTCGCCCGATACAAACGTCACCACTTCGCTCTTGTTGTTCTCCACCACCGAGTCGCCCACGACCCGCCCGCCCTCGGTGATCGGCTCAAACACCGCCTGAAAATTCTGCGGCCCCGCCTCCCGCGCCGCCACCAGCTGCGTAAACGTGTTCAGCCCCGGCTTCAGCGACACCGGGCTGCTCGCGATGGTGTTCCCGTTCAACTGAATGACCAGGTTCCCCTCCGCCGCCTTCACCGCACGCAGCACCACCTTCACCGCGACGTTCTCGCCCTCGCGCGCCGAGGCCGGCGCCGCCAGCCGCTCCACCAGCACCTCGTTCTCGTACTTGTACTTCAGCGCGATCACATCGATCGGGATCCCCTGCGCCTTGGCCGCTTCCGCCGCCTGCAGCAGGTTGCCCGCCGTCTGGTTCCCGTCCGACGCCAGCACAAGCCGATTCGCCGCGTCCTTCGGCAACACCGCGATCGCCAGCCGCACCGCCGACGCCAGGTTCGTCCCGTCCACCGCGCCGATGTGCTGCTGCTCCAGCCGCGACACCAGCTTGGTCGGCAGCGTCTGCACAAACGCCGAGCGTGCCGCCGTCACCAAGCCCAGCCGATCGTCCGGCTTCTTCTGCCCCTCCGTCGCCGCCGCCTCCACGTACGCCTTCACATCGTTCTGAAGCTGCGTCGGCACCGACTCGCTCGCGTCCAGCACCACCGTCACCGCAACGTCTCTCGCCTCTTTCCGCCACTGCGGTTCCGCCAGCGCGCCCACGATCAGCACCAGCACGATCAGCCGCGCAACCAACGCAACCCACCGCGTCGTCGAGCCCAGGCCCGCGAGGCTCCGCATCCCGATCAAAAACGTCAGCAGCCCCAGCACGGGGATCAAAAACAGCCACACCGGGGTGTCAAACTGCACCGGCCCGAACTGGACGGACGCCAAGAGGTTCATCATGCGCGCGGCCCCCTCACGCCCCTCGAGCACACGCCGCCCCCGCCATCATCCGTTTCTTTCGAGTCCTTCATGGTGCGCCGTGCCTCACATTCAATCCGGTTTCTCGAACACCTGGATCCGGTTGTTACCGGAGTCCAACACATACGCCTCCCCCCCGATCCACGTTACCGCCCACGGCGTCGACAGTTGCCCCTCCGCACGCCCCGGCACCCCGAATACCCCGCGCGATTCCCCCGTCTCGAGATCAATCCGCTGCAGCCGGTTGTTGCCGAACTCCGCCACCATCGCCGTCCCGTCCTCCAACACCTCCACGCCATAAGGATACTTGAAACTCCCCGGCGCCTCACCCATCCCTCCCGGCCCCACGATCCACTTCACCAACTCCCCTTCCAGCGTGAACCTCCCCACCCTGTGGTTGCACGCGTCCGTCACCACCAGTTCCCGCCGCTTCAGGTCCAGCGCCATCGACTGCGGCCGGTTGAACTCCACCTGATCCGCCCCCGCCCCCGAGCCAAACCGTCCAAACGCCCGCACAAACCGGTACTCCCCCCCCGGCACCGTCACGTCCGCCGGCGGCTCGTAAATGCTGATCCGGTCATGTCCTCCGTAC
>JBEIUO010000663.1:0-2379 GCA_040374335.1 Phycisphaeraceae bacterium | reverse complement strand
TCACGTGCACGATGTACTGGATCGAACGCGGGTCACCATTCGACGGGTCGATGCCCGCGCCCCACGTGAAGGACGCCCGCGACTGCGCGGTCGCGGCACGGGCCTGAAGCCTCATCGCCTCCCGCTCGAACACCACGCCCGTGGTGTGCCGGCCCTTGATGCGGACTCGCCACTCCGAAGAGCTGCGATCCATCTCCTTGTAGGCGGTGAACGCGTAATCGTCGTTCAGCACCGCGTCGTACGCGTCGAGATACGCGAGCGGGGTGATCTCGTGAGTGATGTCGGAGGCGGGGGCTTCGATCAGCTGAGTCGTCATGTCGGGCTCCTTGTAAGGTGTTCGCATCTTCATGCGAAACCTGCGCCCGACAAGGCCAGCCAATCAGCCAGCCGACAACGATTCGATCGCCGCGAGTGTGCGGTCTCGCTTCTCTCCGGCCGGGCACGCTTCCACCGCCGCGCGCAGCCGCGTCAGGCTGGGCTCGAGGGGAGTACCACCGAAGACCCGGCCGACGCGGAACGCGCGTTCGACTTCGGTTGGGATCTTCTCCTGCGAGCTCTCGTTGTCGAGCGAGTTGGCAGCCTCGATCTGAGCGGAGAGTTTGTCGATCGCGCTGGCGACGAACGGGATCCACGAGTCGCGGCGAGCGTCGTCGGCGATCACGAACTCGATCCCGATGCCCCGGATGCTCGCCCACTGCGCATCGAGCGTGCCGCGAACGTCGTCGTCCAGGTTCGGGCACTTGCGAGCACGTTCGACGACGATCTTCCTGCACTCGGCGTCTTGATGATCGAGCAGGTACCCGCCGACGCCCCACAGCGGAGATTCTGGCGAGAACTTCGCGAGGTCTTCGGTGAGTTTCTCCGCCGGGGTCAGTGTGGCCCGTCGCTCGTCCTCTTGCTGCACCGCCATGGCCTCGGCCGCCGCACGCCGCGCATTCTCGGCCGCCGCACCGGAGGACTTCCAGAGGTATACGGCGCCGAATCCCAGACCCGCCAGCACCGCGGGCGAGAACGCGAGCAGGGCGTACCTCCCCCACTTTTCGATTTCGAGCTGATTCCCCTTCCACGCGCACAGCAGCATGAGCACGTGCAGCGCCACGGGGACGCCGACCGACAGCAACGTGCCAAAGCCGCCGGCACCGGGGTACCTCTCGAGCCACATGGCGAAACCGCCCACGGCACCGAGGCCCACGCCGAGAATCATCAGCGTGACGACCACCGTCGCCACAAGCGGCCGCGGCGAAACCCAGTCAAAGCCGTACCCGCCCACCACGCACCAACCCGCGACAATCGTGCACAACCAGATCACCCCGATCATCGCGATCGGAGCGATGAGCCCCATCGCGTCCGGGCCTGTCGGCACGCGGGCCGTGAAGAAGTTCGTCGCCAACCCCAGCAGCAGGGTGAGCAGAATCGCCGGGACAAGCAGGATCGTCGCGATGATGGCCAGAATCACAGAGTGTCCTTCAACGTGCGCCGCCCGTCGGATCGTCCCGCATCGGGTCTTCTCGGTCGACGGTATGAACCTCGGGAGCACGGACCGGCACAAGGCGCTCGAACACCCCGCGCGACAGCCCGTCGTACGTGCCGACCCGAAGGTCGCGGCACACAAACAGCAACTGGTCAACGTCCGACGCCACCAGAATCGCCGACTGAATCGCCGTCATCCCCAACAGCCGTGCACACGAGTTCGCGACGTCCAGCCCCGCCCGCACCGACCCGTAGCAGGCGCCCTCCGCAGCGCTGAAGTCCATCGAGTCGTTCGCGGCGTGCGCGGCATCGCCAACCCAACGCACCATGTCGCACGCCGCCAGCACCGCGGCAGAGCCTTTGGTCTTCGTCGCACGCTCGATCACCGCCGCCGCTTCAGCGCTGCGCTTTCCCGCCGCCGTGCACGCATCCGCCGCGTCGCACGCCCCCAGCAAGGCCCCGGTCGTTCCGCCTGTCACTCCACCGGCCCCTCCAACAGGAAGCACCAGGATGTACCGCCTTGCCGCTCGAGATGCGACCAGCACCGCCGCCCACAGCGGCAGTTCTCGGAGAATCTTGGGCTCGAATAGCGCGTGCGGCATGGGTGGTGTCCGCGGGCAACTGCGCCCGCCTGACCCCCATTATGCGTGATCCCGCACGCAACTGGCCAGCTATTTCGCCCCCGCCGCCGCGGGATTCGCCAGCCCGACCACCACCTCGTGAAGCCCCTCGACGACCCGGGCCATTCCCTCGAAGTTGATCTTCTCCGGCGTGTCGTCGGGCGTGTGGTAGTAGCGATACCGGTACGGTGCCGTGTCGGTCACCATCAAGGCCGGATAACCGCACTTCCAGAAGCTCCAGTGGTCGCTCGCGCCCACGTGCGGCACGATTGCGGGCAAAGCGAGCCCG
>JBEIUO010000652.1:0-2414 GCA_040374335.1 Phycisphaeraceae bacterium | reverse complement strand
TTCGATGATGGAGATGGCTTCGAGGGCGCGGTAGACGTCGTCGGCTTCGATGACGGGCCTGCCGATGAGTTGCTCGAAGCTCTGGCGGGTGTGACGTGGGGTGTTGGCGGCGGTGGCCCTTGTGCCGTACTGCTGGAGGTTGGAGGCGAAGATGCCGGCGGCGCTGACGGGGAGGAAGTCCTCGAAGCGGAGGCCTTCGACGCGGGCGAAGCCGAGGCGGACGAGTTCGTGCCGGTCGGTGGTGCCGGCGCGGGCGGCCTGGGCGATACCGGCGGGGGTGGCGGAGTAGCGGCCATAGACGAGGCCCTGGCGGAGGAGTTCGCGGAGGGACTTGGGGAAGGGGGCGAAGTGGGAGCGTTCGGCGGTGAGGTAGGCGTTGAAGTCGCGGTCGGCGAGATCGGGGTCACCGCCGCGGGTGACTTCGGCCTTGGCGAGGCACTGGTTGTAGAGCTCGAGGCCGGCGGGGGTGGTGGCGTAGAAGCGTTGTTCGATTTCGCCGAAGCGTGCGGTGTGAACGCTGTCGAGCACGGAGCCGTCGGGATTGGTGAACTGGACCGCTTCGGTGAGTGCCTTGTAGGCGTCTTGGCGGAGGAGGACGGGGGTGTCGTGGCTGGGGCCTTCGGTGGTGTCCTTGAAGCCCGAGTGGGGCATGTCGTCGAGGCGGAGATCGGGCTGGGCGAAACGGGCGATGAGTTCATCGATCATCGCGAGCAGGGAGGCGTCGCTGGCGGCGTCGGGGGACGGGGGCGCGAAGCCGTCGATCATGTCGTTGGTGAGGTGGCGGAAGTGCAGGCGCAGCCAGTCGCGGTCGGCGAAGGTGACGAGGTGGCGGAGCGCGGCGAGGGCACGGGGGCGGAACTCGTCGGCGTTGATCTCGCCCATGCAGTGCTTCATGGACGTGGTGTAGAGGTCCATGCACAGGGTGTTGGGCGTGAGGTGGTTGAGGTGGTGGGAGCGGAAGCAGGCGATGTCCGCGCCGATCTTGAAACCGGAGTTGCAGAGCTCGGTGTAGAGCTGGTGGTTCGCGGCTTTGCCGGTCCACGCGAAGATCCGCTCGGTGCCTTCACGTATGAGGTCGTTGGCGTCGTTCCAGTCGAGGCCGCCCTGGCGTTCGCCCTTTTCGACGAGGGCTTTCGCGCGATCGGAGAAGACCTGACGGGTGGCGAGGAGGGATTCGACGCGGGCCTTGGTGGAGTCGTCGAAGAAGTCGGTGATGAGCAGCGAACAGAAGAGGCGGTGCTCGGGGTTGAGGATGCTGCGGAAGGCCGTGGCGATGATGGGCTGGCTCTTGGCGCCGACGCGGGACATGTCGTAGAAGTTGTGGGGCTCCATCGCGAACGCGGCGAGGAAGCGTGTGACCCAGCGGTACTCGTCGGGGCGGCCGACGCGGATGGCGCCGTGGCGCTCGCCGCAGGCCTTGTCAAGCTGGTCGGTGGCGATCGAGAAGCCCCGGTAGAGGCGGGAGAGGAGCGTGCAGACGGCGGTGTTGCAGATGCGGTTGACGAGGAGGGACTGCTCGTAGAGCGGGACCTCGCGGCCCAGGAGCGCGGAGAGCTCCGAGAAGAGGCGGTGCTGCATCTGGATCTTGTCGGCGAACTCAGCACTGGGGGCGGCGGCGTGGGCCATGGGGACTGCCTCGGCGGTTGGCGATAGGGTGAGCGTGGATCCCGGCCGAGTGTCGTGCGGACGTCCGCGGACGGTCGGCTCTTTCGGGGCGGAGATGGTACGCGCGAAGGGGCGTGCGGGGGCGTCGCGCGGCGAGCTCGCCGCTGGAGGCAGGAGGGCTGAGGGAGATACTCGCGGGAGTGGTCCGGTTTGGGCGCTGAGGGAGTTCTGGGACCGCTGGGGCGTGAAAAGCGGGGCGGCCCCTATGCTCCGAGTGTTCGGATGAGAGGACCCGCGTACCTAGATATGAACCCCACGTTTGCCATCTCGGATCTCGGTCGGATCGCGTATGTTGAGGCGTACGCGAGGCAGGCGGAGACGCTCGAGATGGTCGTGGCGGCGCGGGGGTCGGCCGAGCCGGTGGGGGCCCGCGTGCTGCTCGTTGAGCACGACCCGGTGATCACGGTGACGCGGAGGCCGGGCGCGGTGGATCACCTGCTGGCGTCGCGCGAGCTGCTGGCGTCGATGGGAGTCGCGTTGGAGGAGACGGACCGGGGCGGGGACATCACCTATCACGGGCCGGGGCAGTTGGTGGTGTACCCGATCGTTGATCTGAACCTGCTGAACCTGGGGCTGCACGACTACATGCGGTTGCTTGAGGAGGTCGTGATCCGGACGCTCGCGCGGTTTGGCGTGGGAGCTGGACGCGAGGCGGGCGCGACGGGGGTGTGGGTGCCGGGGAGTGTGCGCGGGCGGGGTGAAGCGGCGAAGGTGTGCGCGATGGGGGTGCGGGTGCGGAAGTGGGTGTC
>JBEIUO010000159.1:0-6196 GCA_040374335.1 Phycisphaeraceae bacterium | reverse complement strand
GCGAGCTGCAGTAAGCGCGATAGGGGGATCGTCGAGCGCCTCATCCGACCAGCTGAAAGTGCCCCAGTGGTAGGCTACCGATTGCCTTGCCCGCAAATCTGTGTGGATTTTAACGCCCGCCAACTCGGCGCCTGCGTGCTGGACGTGATGGACTTCGCCGCGCAGCCCTTCGTCGTCACGGCGATCGCCCGCGTCGAGGCCTTCATCAAGCGCCGCGTGTCGATCGTCGCAGGCGGTGCCGCGGAGGCGATCCTCCGCCAGTTCGCCGAGTTCCCGCCGCTCGCGCCGGATGCCTCCGCGCTCGATCTCGATCGCCGCCGTCGCGCCCTCGATTCCACGCGCCGGGCCGCCGAGTTCCTCCGCAAGGTCCATCTCCCCCCGCCCACGCCCCCCACGCCGCGCACCGCTCCGCGCGAGGAAGAACCCTTCGAATCCCCGCTCCCCCCGTTCGATCCCGCCGTCGCGCCCCTCACGCCCACGCCCACGTCAATGCGTGCGTCCGCGGCACGGATGCTCAGCTCACTCGCCGGCTGCGCCTGACGCCCGCCTCACGGCTTCGGCGTTTCATCAGCAGTGGGGGACCGCAGCTCCACGCAGTCGAGCCCGAAGTACGAGCGCGAACCCTGTGAGTTGGTGTTCCCGCCGACAACCTCCACGCGAAGCGTGATCTTCCCAGCTTTCGGCGTGTGCAGCCCGAGATCGATCGGCCCCGTGGGAATCACACGCCCGGTCTCGCCGCTGTACGTGTCCAAGTCCGCTCCCGCGCGCGCGCCGTTCACGAAGAACCGCACCACCCCGTAGTCCCAACTCTTCGTCGCGTGCAGGATCACCCGCGTCTGCCCGGATCGCGATGCGGGAATCGCCAACTCAACAAAGTCACCAATCGCCCGCCCCTGCACCCACAACTGCAGCTGGTTGCTCCACTCCCCCTGCCCAATCCCACCCAGGTCCTGCACCGCAACCCCCGTCCCCTCCGACTTCCACGTCGGAGTCAGCGACTCGCACTCAATCGCCCCCGCGATCTTCATCGGCGGCGGCACAACCCGAGGCAACACCGCCGCCACCTCCGGCTGCGGCTCCCTGTTCGTGGTAGCCCCCGGCATCGCGTAGAAGTACACCGTCGCCGCGTAGTCCACCGAGCACTCGATCCAGTGCCACACTTCCATGTCAAACCGCAGTTCCTTCTCGAACGGGATCGCGTCCAGCGACCGCACGCGGCTTACGAACGTGTGCCCCCTGTTGCTCGAAACCGCGTTCTTCCCCTTGTACCCCTCGCACATCGCCTGCCCGTGGAACGGGTGCTGAAACGGCGTCGGATCGCACCATCCGTACCCGTAGTAGTCCTCCGTCCCCGTGCCGAAGTGTGACGGGAACGCCTCGCCGTCCACGTAGATCTTCTCGTCGCCCTCGCCCCACCAGATCGCAACCGGGTTGAACACCGACAGGTTGTCACCCACCAGCACGCCCTTGCCCTTGATCGTCGCGTAGTTCCAGTCCATCGTCCCCTTGGCACGCACGGTCTTGATCCCCATGTCACCTCGCCACGCCGCGTGGAAGTGCATCGACCGATCATCCCACTTCATCGCCTGCGTCGTCCACCCCGCCGCAACTTCCGCCGTCGCCTCGCCCAGGTTCATCACCCTGAGCTTCGCCGCCGACTTGTACGGCATCACCCAGCGTGCAGTAAACGTCGCGCTCTCGCCCGAGGCCCGATACCAGTCCTTCACGTGATTCGCCGCAACCCCGGTCCCGAAGAAATCACCCACCGGGCACCAGATGGTCTGCTCCCCATCAAACTCGCCCACCACCACCAGCGACCGCAGCGCCCCCGCCATGTCCGCCGCCTTCACCGACAGCGTGAACCCCGTCACCGCGCCCTCGCCCGAAGCCGTCAACTCCGTCGTGGCCCCCTTCGCGAGCACCGCACCCCCAGCCGAGGGTGCAACCGGAGCCGGCGTCCCCGCGTTGAGCGCCGCGTTCCACCCGTCGATCAGCGGCTTCGCCCCCGCCAGTTCATCCTTCGTCACGGACTTCACCGCCACCCCCGCGCCGTACGTGCGGTAGTTGACGTGGTAGTAGCTCCCCGGCTGATCAGTCGTCACCTTCACACTCTTCGCGTACGGGAGCGGCAGGTACAGGTTCCAGCCGCGCGACTGCGTCTGCGCAAGCGGTTCGCCCACGAAGCTCTTCCCCGCCAGCAACTTCTCCATCGAGCCCTCGATCACCGGCGCCGGGGCACCGTCCACGTACACGCGGAGCACGCCCTTGGGGTTCGGCGTCCAGATCCGAACGATCGCACCCGGCCCATCCGCCTCCGCCATGACCCATTCCTTGCGGGTCTTCCCGTCGACCGACACCTCTTCAACTCGAATGAACTGGTTCACGTCGTTGTTCGCGAACCACGTCTCCGCGGCGTCTGGCGATGTCGACGCGCGGTCGTAGCTGGAGAACTGCCGCGTGGTGTACGCGTGCTCAGGCCACCGCGAGACCGAACGGACATCGACCATCTCCGCGCCCAGCGCCGCGAAGTCGATCTGCCCGAGGGCCGCCGAAGCTAAAGACGCCACCACTGCCAGGAGTGCCCGTGTTTGCATGCCCCGATCATAACCCCTTGTACAAGCCCCCCCAATGCCGCCCGGCGACTTACCGGGCGTCTACCCTCCACCATGCCAAGCACGGGCCACGCCGCTATCGTCGCGCTCCTCGCCGCCTCCTCGCTCTGCCTCGGGCAGGAGCAGTCAGAGGCACCCAAGCCCGATCCTCGCATCGACGAGGCCGGCCGCGAAGTCGCCTACTGGCCCCCCGATCGACCCTTCGATCACCTCCACATGCGGCTGGAACTCACCATTCCCGACATGCAGAAGGCCAACCTCAGCGCGGTCGAAACGCTCCGCATCACGCCCATCGGCACCGCGCGGTCGGAGCTCCGCCTCTCCGCGAAGAAGCAAGACATCTCCTCCGTCACGCTCATCGCGGGCGGCCAGCGCACGCCCTGCGACTATCGCGCCGATCGCCCCGACCTCTTCATCACCCTCCCCCGGGAGATCGCCCTCGGCGAGACCGTCGAACTCGAGTTCATCTACACCCTCGACTTCTCCGAGAACAAGGGCGAAGGCCTCACGTGGTCCAAGGGCCGCGACAGCGCCCGCAGCGAGACCCGCAAGTTCCCGCAGATCCACAGCCAGGGCGAGGCCGACGAGAACAGCCGCTGGTTCATCTGCCACGATTTCCCCAACGACCGCCTCACCACCGAGCTGATCGTCAACATCGAGGACGGCTACGAAGTCCTCTCCAACGGCCGGCTCGTCGACCGCCGCGCCGACGGCGGCCGCGCCCGCTGGCACTGGCTCCAGGACAAGCCGCACGTGAACTACCTCGTGACGCTCGTCGTCGGCAAGTTCGCCGTCGTCGAGATCGGCGGGCCCGATACCGCCCGCCCCGGCCTGCCCATGCCTGTTTACGTCGACAAAGGACGCGAGGAGAATGTCCGCAAGATCTTCGCCCGCACGCCCGACATGGTCGCGTTCTTCGAGAAGATCTACGACGAACCCTACCCGTGGGACAAGTACGCGCAGGCCTGCGTGCGCGACTTCGCCGCCGGTGGCATGGAGAACACCTCCGCCACGTCGCTCTACGACTCCGTCGCGGTCAGTGCCGACGCCGACCAGGACGACCTTATCGCCCACGAACTCGCCCACCAGTGGTACGGCGACCTCCTCACCTGCGACGGCTGGGAACACCTGTGGCTCAACGAAGGCTGGGCCAGCTTCTCCGAGGCCCTCTGGCGCGAAGACCTCGCCCGCAAGGCCAACGAAGATCCCACCCGCGCCTACCAGCGCGCTGTCCTCAGCAGCGTCCGCGCCCAGCGCAACAACAACCGCGCCTCCGCGCCGCGCACGCCCGCAATGGTCACCAACCGCTACTCCGACCCCGACAAGCTCTTCAGCCGTACCGACGACGTGTACAGCAAGGGCACCGTCGTCCTCCACATGCTCCGCCAACGCCTCGGCGCCGAAACCTTCCTCGCCGCCGCACGCCACTACATCAACGAGAACAAGGAGCGAGGCCTCGTCGATACCGATGACTTCCGCCGCGCCGTCGAAGATGTCAGCGGCGAGTCCCTCGAACGCTTCTTCGAGCAGTGGGTGCTCCGCCCCGGTCTCGCGCAGCTCAAGATCGACCTCGAACACGTCGAGGCCGACGGCCTTCTCAAGGTGAACGTCACCCAGGCCCAGACCATCGACTACCTTAACCCCGCCTACGCCTTCACCCTGCCCATCCGCATCACCCACGCCGACGGCTCCGTGCAGTGGGAGTCCATCGACGTCGACACCCGCGAGGCCAGCGCCGAGTTCCGCGTCAAGGCCAAGCCCGAGCAGGTCACCATCGACCCCAACGTCACCGTCTTCGCCCGCACCGAGGTCACCAAGCCCCTCGCCATGTGGATCAACGAACTCGAGGCCCCGCCCACGCTCTTCGCCGCCGTCGATGCCGCCGAGGCCCTCGCCTCCATCGACTCCGACGAGGCCAGGCTCGCCCTCGCCCGCGCGTCGTCGCGTGCCGACTCGCCGCCCGAAGTGCGAATCGTCGCCGCGGAATCGCTCCTGCGCTCCCGCATCGCTTCCACCGCCCGCCGGTGGATCCTCGCCCTCCGCAACGCTTCACCCGTCCGCTCGCTCGCGCTCGGCGAAGGAGCCACCCGATGAGAACCACCGCCCTCCTGCTCGCCGCCGGCCTCGCGCTGACCCCCGCCCTCGCGGGTGAGAACGATTGCCTCCACTCCAAGTTGCTCCTCGTGCCCGCATCGCGCGCACCCGCCGGGTTCGACCCCGAAACCGGCCGCAACCTCCGCAACTTCCCGCCGCACCGCCTGGTCGACGCGCAGCGCATGGTGCTCGAACTCACCATCGCCGACATGAACACGCCCAAGCTCGCGGGTGTTCAGCGCCTCACCGTCTCGACCCTCGGTCTCCGCGATGTGCCCAAGATCCGCCTGAACGCGGTCGGCCTCGTCGTGACCTCCGTCACCGCCGAAGGACGCGACGTTTCCTTTACGCAGGAAGATGGCCACCTCACGCTCTCGTTCTCCCCCGCGCTCAAGCCCGACGAAACCACGACCATCACCACGAGCTACCGCGTGGAATCCCCGCAGCTCGGCCTCATCTGGACCCCCGAGTCCGCCGCGTGGCCCGGCCGCCCCGCGCAGATCCACACGCAGGGCCAACCCGAAACCAACTCGTACTGGTTCCCCTGCCTCGACTTCCCCAACGAACGCCTCGCCACCGAGCTCGTTGTCAACGTCCCCAAGGGCTACGAGGTCCTCTCCAACGGCCGTCTGGAATCCCGCGCCACATCCGGCGAAGTCTCCCGCTTCCACTGGATCCAGGACAAGCCCCACGTCAACTACCTCGTCTCGATGGTCGTCGGCAAGTTCGACATCGTCGACGTCGGCACCCGCGAACTCCCCATGCCCGTCTACGCGCCCCTGGGCCGCAAGTACGACGTCGCCGGCACCTTCGGCCGCACGAAGGACATGGTCACCCTCTTCGAGAAACTCACCGGCCACGCCTACCCCTGGGACAAGTACGCCCAGTCCGTCGTCTGGAACTTCGGCGCCGGCGGCATGGAGAACACCTCCTGCACCACGCTCCACGAGTCGTCGATCATCGCCCGCGACGCCCAGCTCGATCACGACATGGACGGCCTCATCTCGCACGAGCTCGCCCACCAGTGGTTCGGTGACCTCGTCACCTGCAACTCCTGGGAGCACATCTGGCTCAACGAAGGCTTCGCCACCTACTTCACCTCCCTCTGGTTCGAGCACCGCGACGGCCCCGACGCCTACTTCGCCTCGATCCGCGGCAACTTCGACGGTGTCATCGCCGCCGACCGGATCCCTGCGCCCGAGGGCAACGGCATGGCCTCGAAGGTCTACGGCCACCCGTGGGAGCCCTTCCGCCGCGCCGCGAACCCCTACGGCAAGGGCGCGAGCGTGCTGCACATGCTCCGCGTCGGTCTCGGCGACGACCTGTTCTTCAAGGGCGTGAATCTCTTCATCGAACGCCGCGCCCTCAAGACCGCCGAAACCACCGATCTCCGCACCGCGCTCGAAGACGTTTCGGGCAAGGATCTCAGGCAGTTCTTCCGCCAGTGGGTCGAACGCCCGGGCGTGCCGCGCCTCGACGTCAAGACCTCG
>JBEIUO010000643.1:0-2456 GCA_040374335.1 Phycisphaeraceae bacterium | reverse complement strand
GCCGCGCGGTCATGCGATCACCCGCCGATCACCGCCGCCCCACCCCCACACCACGCCCTCTTCTCTTCAAGCCGGGCCGGCGCTTGAGGCCGCTGAGCATCCGGGCGAAACAGTCGCCCCGGCTCGCGGCCGCCCAGCCATCCGATCGCGGCCACGCGACCCGCTGCCCTCGTGAGGCGCGTTCGTCGCGACGCCGTGCAGTAGTCAACATGCCATCTTGCTGCATGCTCATCGCAACGTCACTTCGCCCGCACGGGCCTGTCGGGTGGAGGCGGACTCGTGCCCGTTCGAAACATGTGCACGACCGCTTGCGCTTGTTCCTTGTAGGCACGCAGCCAACTGTCCTCACGGTCCTTCATGAGTGGGTCGTCCGCCCCCCGCCGGAGCAGCTCCTCAAAGCGCTCGTGGATGAGCCTTCGGAGCTTCTCCCTTGTTTCAGGCTCTTGGTGTTCCAGTAGTATGAAATTGATGGCGATGGCCGTTTCGAGTGCTGCCGCGACGGGCGGATCCGTCGACTCTATCGACGCCATGACAACTTCAAAGAAGGCACCGTCCAAGAAGCAGTAGACATCTTTATCGAGCGATACAATTGCACTCATCAGAACCCCAGTTCAATCAGCCTCGCGCGATCCGCGTCGCTCAACTCGTTGACCAGCCCACGCACCACCTGCTTCTGCGCCTCCGTCATGCCTGTCACGTCGAGCAGAACTCGATCCACGGGTTTTAGTTTCTGGTCGAAGTGCCTCCTGAATGCATCCGTAAACTCATCCAAGTTGAGGTGCTTCGCGGGATTCGGACCGCCACCGATTGCATCGTACAACATCCCGGTGCAATCGTCGACAAAATCGCCCTTGCTGTCTTTCGGTGCCGGACGGAGCTTCATCCCCAACCGCTCGTTGGCCCTGTGCAGGGTGTCAAGCTCCACTTGCCTGAGCTCTTTGAGTTCGGTCGGCCTATTTGTCTGGCCTCACCCCATGCACCGCCCACGCCCAACTCCTAGTCCCCTGCCACCGCCCGCCGCTGGCTACGCCTACGCCTTCAACTCGTACACACGCCGCGCGGCGTCAGCACCCGGCGTCCCAGCGCCCGAAGAAGTAGATCACATCATCCCCGTCGACGCCGCCGTCGCCGGTAAGGTCCGCGGCCATCGCACTGAGGTCCCAGTCGGCGAAGAACGCGATCACGTCGTCGCTGTCGACGCCGTTGTCGTTGTTGTAGTCGGCGGGGCAGGTGGTCGAGCGGACCTGGGAGACACGAAACCCGATGCTGCCGCCCCCGTCCGCCGGGTTGACGCTGTAGCGGTAGTCGGCCCGCAGGTTGATGCCGCTGCCGTTGAACGACCCGCCCCGGAGGCCGCGGGTGGCGCCGATGATGATCGCCTCGTTCCACTCCCACACGTTCCCACCCATGTCGAACGTGCCGTAGTAGTTCGCGGCATAGGAGCCCACCGCGGTGGTGTTGCCGATCACGTTGTTGAAGTTCGCCTGCGCGGTCGTCGGGACTGCGTTGCTCTGGGTCGGGTACAGCCAGTAGTTGTCGCTGTCGCCGCCCGCGCTCGCGGGCTGGTGGTACGCGGCCTTATACCACTCATCCTCGCTGGTCACGGCCCACTGCCAGCCCGCGTTGCGGGTGATGGTGTTGGCGCTGATGCCGCCAGAGGTGAGCGTGTACGCGCCGGTCTCGGTGTCGCCGCTGCCCTGGCCGTTGTGCAGCCAGTTGGCGAAGCGCGTCGCGTCCCAGAAGGAGACAAAGTTCACCGGGTTGTTGGCCCGGCCGCTGATCGTCGCGTAGGTGTACGACCCCGGCGAGCCCGAGCGGGTGATGCCGCCGAACGAACCGGCCATGCTGGTGTTGTACAGGAAGAACGGATCCGACGCGGCCTTGGCGTTCAGGAACGCGGCGTACTGCGCGTTGGTCACCTCGGTGGCCCCGATGTTGTAACTGTACGACACCAAGCCATGCAGATTGCCCGTCAGGGGGTCCGGCGGGTTGCCGGGGTTGCCGATCGGCACGGTGGGAATCGCAACCTGCCCAGCCGCGATCAGGCCATTCATCCCGCAAGCCACCCCCATCGCGACAACCCTCAAGAGCAGTTCGAATCGCATGTCCAGTCCTCCTGCAACGACGGCATCGCCGCCCACCACGCGCGTGGACGTTCACCTATATTACTCGAAGCCCCCCGTTTGCCCAAGCGCTGTCCGCGTGGTGACACCCCGGTGCCGTGGTGTTGAAGCGCCCCCGAGGCTTGCCCCTTGCTCGCCGTCCGGCCCCACACCCAACCACCACCCGAACCCATCTCCTATTCCCCTGCCACCGCCTGCCAATGGCTACCTCTCTGGTGCGTAAGCGTAGCAGCAACAGGAACTAACAACAGCATACGGAGGAATCCGTTTCCGCTCCGTTCTCTGTCGCCGCTCCGAAAACGTGGGCTCGTGCAGCGACTTTACCCGACCGTT
>JBEIUO010000686.1:0-2284 GCA_040374335.1 Phycisphaeraceae bacterium | reverse complement strand
TACCTCCTCGTCTCTCTCTGCCCCGGTCCCACGTTCGGCACCGTCATTCATCAACTCCAAGACGTCCAAGGCGTCCCCACCGAGGCCAACGCCCGCATCTCGAGCGTCTCCGGTGGTCAACTCACCATCCAGATCTTCCGCGGCAGCGAGATCCTCTACACCACCACCCGCCCCGACTGCCTCGCCACCCCCAGCGAGCAGCCCGGCCGATGCTGCATCAGCGGCACATGCCAGTTCATCCTTCCTTCGGCCTGCGCGACACTCGGCGGTACCTTTACGCCCGGCGAGAACTGCAGCGGCAATCCCTGTGCCCCAACGGGCGCGTGCTGCGTCGGTTCCTCGTGTTCGACCACGACCCTCGCCGCGTGCAATGCCTCGGGAGGTAGCTGGTCGCAGGGCGTCGCGTGTACGCCGACGCTCTGTGTTCC
Source organism: Phycisphaeraceae bacterium (assembly GCA_040374335.1). Classification (GTDB taxonomy): domain Bacteria; phylum Planctomycetota; class Phycisphaerae; order Phycisphaerales; family UBA1924; genus JBEIUO01. Next base: position 1,856 of record JBEIUO010000686.1, on the reverse strand, counting down.
ACCGGCTCCGCAGTTGACCCTCACGGGCAGCGGTTCGCCCAGCAGCGCGTGGCGCCAGCCGATCACCTACACCTTCCAATACGGCAACACGGGTAATGCCCCGGCCACCGGCACCCAACTCATCGTTTCCCTTCCTTTCGGTGCCACCTTCATCAGTTCAAATCCTCCTACCAACGATAACTGGAGCAGCCAGATTCGCTGGTCCCTAGGCACCATACCCGTCGGCTCGCAGCAGACCGTCACGCTTACCGTCGCCGCCCCCTGCAACGCGCCCTCCGCAACTCTCTTCACGTACTACGTCACCGCGAACGGTGGTCACTCCGCAACCGGCTCTACTCCCATCATCACCACCCTCGCCCCCGAGTCAACCGACCCCGCCACGATCGCCATCTTGACCAACGCTCCCCCCGCTCCACTCGCACCCGGTGCGGTCTCCAACCACTCCATCCAGATCACGAACACTTCAAGCTCCGCGCGCACACTCTTGTTCTGGAACATCAACCCTGGCGACAGCGCCGAGTTCGTTGAACCCATCAACCCCGAAGTCGGCACCTGGTACTTCAACTCCGATGGCTTCTCGTGGCAGGGCGACTTCGCACCCGGCGAATCCCGCGTCCTCTCCTTCACCTCTCGTATCCGCGATTGCGTCAACTCCGCCGACACATCCTCTGCCCTCAACGACGGCAATCCCATCGCCATCCGCTCACTCTGCGGCAACGTTCGTGGTACCTCCAACGCACTCCCGCCTGTCGCACTCCTGCACCCACTCAGCGTCGCCCTCGGTGCCGCTCCTGTCCCTGGCTCCATCAGCCCCGTCGTCAACGGCTCGCAGATCATCGACCCCGCCGCCCCACTCACCATCGACGTCACGATCACCAACGCGCTCGGCACGTCCCACCCAAACGCCGTCTTCTCCTTCGAGATTCCCCCGGCGCTCATCGTCGCGGACCCGCCGTTCACCGCGCAACCGCCCGCGGGCCTCACGTACGACGCCCTCTCCCGCCTGGTCTTCTTCTCCGGTGAAATCCCCCCTTCCGGTCTCGCGTTCTCCATCGCCGCGCAGCCCGATCCTACAGGCCCGTGCGCCAGTGTCATCACCATGACCGGTGGCAGCTCCGAGTCCTGCAGCGATCTCGCCGCGACACTCCGCCTCTACGCCTTCGGCGGTTCTACCTCGCCCAACTCGATGCTCTTCCTCGCTGACGGCTCCACGCTCTACTCCTGGGACCCCGTGTTCGAAGCCGCGCCCCGTCGCATGGGTTGTCTCCCCGGGAACGCAAGATCCTTCGATCGTGCTCCCGACGGCCGACTCTTCTTCACCGGGACCGTTGATTTCATGTTCGATCCCGCCACACTCGCCGTGACGGAGCTCAGCCCCATCATCCTCCCGCAGATCGGTCCGGAAGCAGTTGGGTTCTTCTTCTTCAACGATCTTGTCTGGGACTCATACGCCAACAAGCTCTACCTTCTCGCGATGAACTACTCCCTCGGTCGCGGCAGCATTGTGCAGTTTGATCCCGCCACCAACGCCGCCAACCTTGTCATCACCCGAAACGACTTCGCCTACCGGTACCGGATCGAGGTCGATGCGCTCGGCCGCCCGCTCGTCCCCATCTCCGAGGGTGCCCGCCGCGTCGACCCGACACAACCCCTCCCGCTTAACTCTGCGCAAGCTCAGTTCATCCTGCCCGCCTTCCCCCAGTACGGCTTCCCCCTCGGACCCCAGTCCGCCCAGGGCCTCGCCTACGTCGGCACCCCCGACGGTGGTCTCATCACGCTCAGCGCCGCCTACTGGACCCAAGTCCTGAGCGGTCAGACCCTCAACTGGCAGCTCTTCTCCCTTGCCCGGGCCAATC
>JBEIUO010000022.1:0-11400 GCA_040374335.1 Phycisphaeraceae bacterium | reverse complement strand
GCGGGCCACGACGCGCTCCCAGGTCGAGTCGCTGGTCTCGAAGCTCGTCGGCGACAGCGTGCTGGTGACGGTGCGGTTCGCTGCGCAGGAGGCGACGCCGTGATCTCTTTCATTGCCCGGCTCTGGAGGTGCAAGTGGAACTTCGTCCGTCTCGCGGCGGCGTTGTTCGTTCTCTTCGTGCTGGGTGCCGACACCGGCGCTCGCATCGCGAGGCTCCAGCTCGCCTCGCTGCCGGGGTTTGACTACGGCGCGGAGATCGCGAGCCTGCGGGCCCAGGGGCGGTACGGGGAGGCGGAGCTCATCGCGAAGGCAGGCCTGGAGGATCCCGATGCGGACCACGCGGCTATCGACACCGAGCGCAAGCTCTCCGAAGGCGAACGCGGCAGCTTTACGCGTCGTGCTCTCGACGCGGGCAAAGGTGCACTGATCGGTCGCGGCGATTCGCTCGAGTCGCTCGTCGGCGCGATCGCCGCGGACTTCTTCATCGTCGGCGACGTGCGCGACCTCGTGATCGAGGGCGGCAGGTACGTGCTCGACGGCGAGACCGACGAACTCGTGGTGCTGCTCAGCGTCGCCGGTGTGGCGACCACACTCGCGCCCGAAATCGACTGGGCTCCCGCGGTGCTGAAGGCGGCCAAGAAACTCGGCGCGCTCGGCGAGGCAATGACGGCAACGCTCACCCGCATCATCAAGACTGGCAAGAAGGACGAACTCGCCGACCTCTGTACCGACGTCAAGCGCCTCAGCGAGGCCGGCTCGCCCGGCGCCGCCGCCCGATGGATGCGGTACGCGGATGATCCAGCCGACCTCAAGCCGCTCGTGGCGTTTGTGTCGCGAGGCCCCGGTGCCGCCGCCGCGCTGCACATCACCGGAGGTGCGGGGGCCGACTTGCTGAAGGCCGCGGCGAAAGCAGGACCGGATCAGGCCGAGGCCGCCGCGAAGCTCCTGCAGAAGGCGGCGAAGAAAGGGCGTGCAGGAGCGGAGTTCCTGAAGAGCCCCGCGACGCGGGTGCTGCTGCGCCCGCACCCGATCCTCGGCGTTCTGAAAGGGGTTTGGAAGGGCAACGCCGCCAGGGCCCTCGAGCGCCTGGCCGACGCCACGGATCCGATGGGCTGGTGGATGGTTCCCGCGGCGGCGGGTTGGTCGATGCTGGAATCACTGCTGCTGTGGTCGAAGTTCAGAAGAAGAGAAGAGGGAGCACCGCGATGAACGTTTTCGAACTCGCGCTCGAGGCCGCGTATGAGCAGGCCATGAAGTCAAAGAGCGAGGGCGGGATCCCGATCGGCTCCGCCCTGGTCACGCAGGACGGGGTGGTGGTATCGCTGGGACACAACCTCCGGGTGCAGCAGGGGGACCCGACGGCGCACGCGGAGACGGTGTGCATCCGCAACGCCGGGCGGCGCCGCGACTGGGACAAGCTCATCCTCGCGAGCACGCTGAGCCCGTGCGCGATGTGCACTGGCACGGCGGTTCTCTATCGGATCCCAACCGTCGTGATCGGCGAGAGCACGACCTTCAAGGGCCGCGAGGACTGGCTGAAGGCCGAGGGCCGCGCGGTGGTGCAGATGAACGACAAGCGGTGCATCACACTCATGAAGAAGTTCATCAAGGCCCGCGCCGATCTGTGGAACGAGGACATCGGCGACTAAGCCGACCGGGCCTGTGGACCGTTGCCAACGCCGCGGCCCGCGTGCTACATTGTGAGCATGGGTAGCCGCCGCTCCGAGTATCCGAACGTCGTCGTCTTCGACCATCCGCTCATCCAGCACAAGTTGGCGTGGCTCCGCGATCGCAGCGTGAGTCACCGGCCCTTTCGCGCCCTGCTGTACCAGATCGCGGGCCTGATGGTGTACGAGGTCACGCGCTCGCTGCCCACGGCGGAGGTCGAGATCAACACGCCGATGGAGAACACGATCGGCCGCAGGCTGAGCGCGAAGGTCACCGTCGTCCCGGTGCTTCGCTCGGGCCTTGGGATGGCCGAGGGGATCCTGGAGATGATGCCGGAGGCCCGCATCGGCCACCTCGGGCTCGTGCGTGACGAGCGGACGCTGCGACCCGCGGTGTACCTCAAGCGACTCCCCAAGGACATCGACGAGGGCCCCGTGTTCCTCGTGGATCCCATGCTCGCGACGGGCGGTTCAGCTTCGGAGGCCGTGACCATCCTCCGTCAAGCGGGCGCGCGCGATCTCCGCATGATCTGCCTTGTCGCGGCGCCCGAGGGCGTGCAGAGGATGCACCGTGACCACCCGGACCTGCTTATCTACACCGCCGCGGTCGACCGAGAACTCGACTCGAAGGGCTACATCCGCCCGGGCCTGGGGGACGCGGGGGACCGGATGTACGGGACGGAGTAGACCACGGCTTGGCAGCCGTGATATCGTGCCGCGATGCTCAAGGCCTCCGCCATCGCTGTCCTCCTTTCCGCCGTGGGCGCGTCAGCTCAGCCGCTCGCGGTTTCGTTCCTGAACACCGCAAACCTCCCCTCGCAGGCTCCGAACCAACTCGGCCAACCCGTGACCATCGCGGGCCTCAGCGGGCTCGTGTACGCCGGCGGCACGCGCTGGCTCGCGGTGATGGACAACTCCAACAAGGTGGTCGAGCTCGATGTGAACCTCAGCGCGAGCGGCACCATCACGAGCGCGGCAATCACGCGGGTCTTCGAGCTCGCGGAGACCCGCGACTTCGAGGACATCGCGCTGGTCGAGGGCTCGCCCGATGAGGTCTGGCTCTGCGAGGAGGGAACACCCGCCGTGCGGCGGTACCGCCTCACCACCGGGGCACTCCTCGAGACGCTGCCCACTCCACCGCCTCTCGGCGCGGTGAGACCGAACTTCGGTTTCGAAGCGCTCGCCGCCGCTGCGCGCCCGCGTGCGATCTGGGCGTGCAACGAGGAAGCGCTGACGGTCGACGGGCCGCTCTCGACGCCCACGACCGGGACGCTGGTGCGGCTGGTCAAGTTCGAGCGCGGCCCCGCGGGGTTCACGCCGATGGCACAGCACGCGTACCGCACCAACCCGATCCATGCGCCGGTAACCAACGGCAGCAGGAGCGGCGTCAGCGCACTCGTGCTGCTCCCCTCGGGTGCGTTGCTCGCGCTGGAGCGGTCGTTGGGTTTCAACCTGACGTCGCCGTTCCAGACGAGGATCTTCGAGGTTGAGCTCGCGGGCGCGCAGGATGTTTCCTCGAATCAGGCTTTCGGAACCACTTCGCCACCTGTCGTGGGAAAGCGTCTGCTGTACAGCGGCTCGCGCACGAACGTAGAGGGCCTTGCGCTCGGGCCCGCGCTGATAGGAGGAGGCTACTCGCTCCTGGGCATCATCGACGACGGCGACCCGATCAGCATCAACCAGCTCGCGGCATGGCGGCTCACGGGCGGCGTGTACCCCGCATGCGGCGCCGACTGGACGCTCGACAGCGCCGTCGACGGGGACGATGTCATCGCGTTCTTCGCGGACTGGGACGCCGGCGCGGCAGACGCCAACGGGGACGGGGCCACCGACGGGGACGACGTCATCACCTTCTTCGCGCTGTGGGACGCAGGGTGCTGAGGCGCGGCCCCGATCCTGCCCGACCCGCCGGGTAAGCTCCCGCAACACCCAGCCCATCCCAAAAACGAAAGACCCCCGCCGAATGCGGCGGGGGTCCTGGCCTTTCCTTATGGCCTAAGCCCTATGGCCTATGGCCTTCTTCTCAGCAACCGGGGAAGCCGATACCGCCCGCGTCCCACGCGCCGAAGAACGCGATCACGTCGTCGCCGTCGACGCCGGTGTCACCGGTGACGTCGGCACAGATGTCGCCGTTGTCCCAGTCGCTGAAGAAGCCGATCACGTCATCGCCATCGATGCCGCCGTCGTTGTTGTAGTCGCCGTAGCAACCGTCCGCCTGCCACGGGCAGGGAGTCGAGCAGGAGATGTTGAGCTGCCCGCAGCCGGTCGCGGACTGGTAGCCGCCCACGCGGATCTTGTAGAAGGTGCCGGGAACAGCCGCGAAGCTGACCAGCGACTGAACGCCGGCGGTGTCGTCGTTGCAGGCGAGGACGCTGGCCGGGGGGCAGGCGAAGCCGTCGCTGTACGCGGCGAGTTTGGTATCGAAGGTGGAACCGAAGGTGTCAACGGTCACAGTACCCGGGCAGGTGGCCTGGTAGATGAACCAGACGTCCTGATTGACTTGGGTCTGGCCGGCGATGTCGATGCACAGACCGTCGCCCAAGCCATCCGTGGTCGCGCCGCGAGTGCTGAAGCCGACCGTGCCGTTGCCCACAAAGATGGCGTTCGCGCACGCATTGTTGGGCAGGTTGCCCATGTTGAGCTGGAAGTCGCCGACGCTGTTGGCGAAGCCGTTCACGCGGATGTAGTAGGTGGTGCCCGCAGTCTGCTGCCAGACCACGCGGGAGAGCAAGCCGGTGCCCGAATCGTCGTCACAGGCGACGAGCGTCGAGAGATCACCGGGGCAGCCCGTGTGGACCGACAGGGCGGTGTCGTAGTTGGAAGCCCCCTCGGTGTCCGCAACGTAGTAGCCGGTGCAATCGGCCGTGAAGGTGTACCACACGTCGGGCGATACTGCGGACGCTGCGCAGTTGGCGCTGCCGTCGTTGCTGGCACAGCGGGTGGAGCCGGAGGCCGTCCCACCGACCGCGATCGGCGTCGCCGCCGAGCAGGAGTCGTTCGCGGGGCGGACGGGGTTGATCACGAGCGTGCCGGAGCCCTGCGCCCCGTTGAACCCGCCGACGCGGACCCAGTAGGAGACGCCGCGGGTGGCGGCCCATGTCAGCGAAGAACCGGCGCCGCAGGAGTCATCGTTGCAGGCAATGGCCTGGTTGGGGCCGCTGGGGCACCCGGCGTAGAGGGCGATCTTGGTGTCGAAGCTGCGGTCTGCACCGCAGACGGAGGCGTTGATGTCGCCGGTGCAGGTCGCGACGTACTGGAACCACACGTCCGAACCGGTCTGCTGATACGCGAAAGCGTTGCAGCCCGTCGCCGTGTCGACGAAGCCGTCGGTGCTCGAGCACACCGTGCTGAAGGAGAACGCGCCGTCACCAACGATCGTCGCGTTGCCGCAGGCGTCGTTCGAAGGAGCCCCGCAGCCGGTGATCGAGAAGTTCAGGAGGCCCGAGCCGTTAGTGCCGCCAAAGCCGCCGACCTGGACGTAGTACCGCGTTCCGCGGGTGACGGCAAACTCGATATAGGAGTCGCGAAGGATGCCGGTGTCAAGGCCGCCGCACTGGCCGGTGTTGTCGTCGTTGTACGTGATGTTGGTCAGGGACCCGCAGAAGCCCGAATAGGCCGCGACGACCGTGTCGAACGCGCTCACGTCGTGCGTGCCGCAGGTGGTGACAACCACGGTACCGTCGTACGGAGCGACGTAGGTATACCACACGTCATCGCCGATGCCGCCGCACGCGACGGCGCCGTCGGTGGTCGCGTCGACGTTGCTGAAGCCCCAAGTGCCCGGACCGATGGTCACGGCGGACCCGCAGCCATCGTTGAGGGGGCCGGTGTCGCTGCCGGTCGTCAGGCACCCGCGGCTGTTGCGGTGGCCCACGATCGCGGCGATGGAGTTGGTGCTGCACTCGTCCGCAACGCTGCCGAAGCGGTTGATCGAGGTGATGAACGGGTTCATCGTGAAGGCCGGGCTGGAACACGGACAGTGGCACGAGTTCCAGTTGTGACCCGTCTCGTGGGCGACCAGGTCGGCCGCGCTCGAAAGGTTGAAGTTGTTGAAGTCCGTCTGCGATACGCCGTAGGCGAAGGTGCCGCACACCACGCCGATGTAGGCGGTGCCGATCACCCCACCCGTGGGCTTACCGGTAAAGAGATGGGCGATGTCACGGGTGATGCCGCCGCGGTTGGCGTTCCAGAAGAGGCGCATCTCGTCGAGCATCCCGCCGGTGGTGCCCTGGCCGTACGGATCCGGCTCGACGGTATTGACGATAATCGAAGAAATGGTGTGGACGATGTCCACGTCCCGCTCGTACTGCACGTTCATCACGTTGTACACGAGGCTGATGCGGTTGTTCACCAGGCCCGTGCTGCCGTAGAGGTTGAAGTACTCGAAGTCGCACTCCACCGCGACCTGCGCCGTGTAGCGCGTCGCGCCGCGCTCGCCGTAGCCGCCGCCGAAGCGCTCGCCGATCCGGTGGCGGGCCTCGTCCACGCCGCACGCCGCGCCGGTCTGGCGGACCTGCTCCGCGGTGTAGATCACGTAGAGATCAGCCGGAGCACCGGCGACGCGGCCAGCGACCGGCTCGATCCAGTACTGCTCGTCGGCACCGATGGCGACCGTCGCCCACACGCCGTCGGGCATCACGCCGCCGACCACGATCGCGTTCAGTTGCTTGTCGACCGTGCCGCGGAAGGTGTTCACAGGACCCGCGTCCACCTCGAACAACTGGCCGTTCGCACGCGCCTCGTACAACTTGAAGCCGGGTGCCCGCACGGAGTGCTGCGCCAGCTTGAGCGTGCGCAGCTCCCCGTTGATCGGGACCAGCAGTTCGGTGGGTTGGCCCTGGGCCAGGTCCACGTTCATGTGGACCAGCTCTCCCCCGGTCAGCCCGAGGAGCCCGAAGTCGATGCTCTGATCCGCCACCGCCGGCCCCTGAAGCATCGGGATCTGCTGGGCGTTCACGACGCTTGCGCTCATCACAAGCCCGCAGGCCGCGACAAGCAGTTTTGAAAGTCCACGCATACGTTGTTCTCCTGAACTCCACCAGGGGTGATCCCTCACAGCCGCCCGAGCCACCCCAAAAACTCGAGCCGCGCTCCGCTCGATGGTACAGCATCCGCCGTTCGCCGTTCGGCGAAAGGCGCTCGAGCATCGCCGGCCCCATGAGAATCCGCGCAACTTTCCATGAAGAATCCCGCCGCCGGGCATCGTCCACCGCGCCGTGCGACAAGGACACCATCCGGACGCAGACAGAAAACGAAAAACCCCCGCCGACAGCGGCGGGGGTCTGGTCTTTCCCTATGGCCTATAGCCTAAGCCCTATGGCCTTCTTCTCAGCAACCGGGGAAGCCGATACCGGCGTTGTCCCAGCTGGTGAAGAACGCGATCACGTCGTCGCCGTCCACCGAGCCGTCACCGGTCGCGTCGGCGCACCCGCCGTTCGCATCCCAGTCACCGAAGAACCCGATGACGTCGTCGCCGTCGATCGACCCGTCGTTGTTGTAGTCGGCGAAGCAGCCGTCCACCTGCCAGGGGCAGTTGGTCGTGCAGCTCACGTTGAGCACGCCGCAGCCACGCGCGGTCGTGAACCCGCCGACGCGGACCTGGAAGAGCTGGCCCGCCGTGGCATTGAACGTCACCCGCGACTGGAGGCCGCAGGAGTCGTCGTTGCACACGATCGGGTTGGTCGGGGGAGTCGCGCTGTAGTTGTTGTACACGGCGATACGGCTGTCAAAGCCCACGCCGCAGGTGTTGATCTCGACGGTGCCGTTGCACTCCGCGAAGTAGTAGAACCACACGTCCCCGTTCACGTTGTTGTCGCCGAAGGCCAGACAGATGCCCTCGGGGCCGCCGTCCGTCGTCGCGCCGCGGTTGCTGAAGCCAACCGTGCCGTTCGTGAGCTGGATCGGGTTCGCCGCGCTGTCGTTGGGCAGGTTGCCCACCGTCATCCGGAAGTTGCCCGCGGCGTTGCTGAAGCCGTTCACGCGGATGTAGTACGTGGTGCCCGCGGCCTGCTGCCAGACGGCGCGGGAGAAGGGGAAGCCGGCGCCATCGTCATCGCACGCCACGATGTTGCCCAGGTTGCCCGGGCAGCCCGTGTGCACCGACAACGCCGTGTCGTAGCCGCTGCCGAGGGTGTCGGCCGAGTAGAACGCGGTGCAGTCCGCCGTGAAGGCGTACCACACGTCGTTCGAGGTCGCCGAGCTCGCGCAGTTCGCCGTCCCGTCATTCGACGCACAGGACGTGCTGCCCGTCACCGGCACGCCCACCGTCACCGGCAGGGCGCTGGCGCACGCGTCGTTCGCGGGGAACGTGTCCGCACCACGCGTCACGTTCAGATCGAACGTGCCGCTCTGCTGGTTGTAGCCCGCCACCCGCACCAGGTACGTCGTACCCGCCGCGAGTGACGCCGTGATCCGCGAACCCAGTCCGCACGCGTCGTCGACGCACGCGATCTGCGTACCGCCGCAACCCGACCACAGACCCAGCACCGTGTCGAACGTGCGAGCGCCGCACGTGTCGAAGGTGTACGTGCCCGCGCACGAGGGTGTGAAGGAGTACCACACGTCCAGGCCCGTGTTGAACCCGCACGTCGCCGTGCCGTCCGTCGAAGAGCAGACGTTTGTACCCGCCGTCGCACCAAGGCCGATCGCCTGCGCCGAGGCGCACGCGTCGTTCGCCGGAGCGCTCGCGCTCACCACGCTCGAGGTCAGTGTGAATGCCCCGAAGCTGTTGGCGAAGAAGCCACCCAACCGCACGTAGTACGTCGTGCCCCCGGTCATCGTCACGTCCACCTGCGACTGAGTGGAGCAGAAGTCGTCCGAGCAGCCGACAGAGTTCCCGTTGTTTCCCGGGCAACCGGTGTGCACCGAGAGAACCGTGTCCCACGCCGCGCCGCCACACGTGCTGAAGCGGTACACACCGCTGCACGACGGCGTGAAGGTGTACCACACGTCGCGAGAGTTCCCGCCGGCGCACGCTGCGCCGTCCGAGGTCGCCGCGGTCGTGTCACCCGACACGCTGCCGATCCCCATCGCAATCGCGCTGCCGCAGTTGTCGTTCGCCGGCGGCTGCGCCGCTCCGCAGTTCGGATTCACCGCGTTCCGTGCCGCCACGAAAGCCGGGTCGTCGATCCGCTGGGCCACGTTCGGGCAGTTCACGCGGCAGTGCGTCACAATACCGATGATCTCGTTGTTCGCGTTCAGGTACCCCGAGCCCGAGTTCCCGCCCCGCAAGTCCGCCGCGAAGTCGTAGTAATCCGCGTTCACCACGGTGATGGGGCCCGTGCTGAACTGCTGCGTCTGGCTGCGGACACAGTTGGTGTCGACCCCATAGCCCCAGAAGTTGGTCGCGGCGCCGGCGCCCGAGGGCGCGGCGGCCAGCGGCCGGAACTGGCCGTACCGCTGGAACGGAGTCTGTCCCAAGCTGTTCGTGCCCGTCAGATACACGCCCCAGTCGTTGCCGACGCTGCTGGGTTGGCTGTTCTGGAACTGGAACCCCGGAAGAATGGGGAACTGATCCGCCACCGGCGGGTTGTTCGTGCTGCAGTTCGCGTTGGAGTTGGGAACATTGAAGTGCACGACAAGGTTGGACTGCCCGTCGAGGCAGTGCCCCGCCGTTACCATCCCAGACCCCGTGTTGCAGTACACGCTGCCCGTGCACCCAACCGGCATGATCCGGCCCGACCACAGTTCGTTCGTCTGCACACGGTCGTCAGCCCCGCAAATCCCGCACTGGCCCGGAGCCCCCACCGGCGTGATCGGCATCTGCAACCCGATGTTCTTCACCTTCACGTGCGTCCCCACCGTGTTCGCGCCCGCGAACACCTCGAGAAGCACCGTGTCACCGTTGAAGTACGCCGTGCTGTTGCTCCACATCGCCATCGTCTTGCGATCGAGAACCTGCACCTCGCCGTCCAACATCGACGTCACCCGAACGAACGAGCCGTCCGGCAACTCCGCCTCATCAAAGTACAGCCGCAGCCACGCCACGCCCTGCACCTGAATCGTGTCCGCAAACACCTGCACCGCCTGCGCCGCCACGTTGTCCCACGTGCCCGTCTCCACCGGCATCGGAACAATCTGCCCCGTCGGATGCTGGAGCGTGCTCTGCCCCATCGCCACCGACGCCACTGCTGTCGCGGCACACGCCGCGATCAAACGACTGATCTTTACCATTGGACCTTCTCCCTTTGAGCCGACTGCGCGCGAGTTCCGCCAACATCGACGGTTCCACCCCAACACGCATACCAGTCGAAATCCTACCAAAACTCCCACCTTCGGGAAACCCCCTACCGCGCATTTGTACCCCACACCCGGACCCGAAAGGAAACCCGCCCCGTCGGTTCTGACGCGACAGGGCGGGTTCCGGGGTTCGACTTGTTCCAAACCATACTCAGGGACATCCCGGTGCCCCCGTCCCCCCGCTATCCCACGCCCCGAAGAACACGATCACGTCGTCCCCGTCGATCGAACCATCGTTATTGAAATCCGCGGCACAGTTATCCCCGTTCCACGCACACGCCGGCCCGATCGCCACGTTCAGCTCGCCGCACCCCTGCCGACCTCCATGCCCGCCGACCCGGATCATCAGCAACTCCCCAGACATCACCGGAAGTTGAACCACGGACTGCTCGCCGCACGCGTCGTCGTTGCACGCCACCGGCTGCACTGCCCCGGGGCACCCAGTTACCCGGTACACCGCGCGCATCGCAGGACACCGACACATAGTTCGCGTTCACCGCCAGCACCTGCCCCTGGCTGACCTGCTGAACCTGGCTGCTCGTGCATGTCGTGTTCAGACCGTACTCCGAAAGCGTCGCCGTCGTGTTCGGCGGCTCTTGTGCATCCGCCAGCGGCCGATACTGCCCGTACCGGAGCACCGGGGACTGCCCGATCCCGTTGTTCCCTGTCCGGAACACGCCCCAGTTGTCGCCCGGTCCCGCATCCCTGAAGTTGACCGACGCCGCATCAATCGGGAACTGATCCAACACCGGCGGGTGCACAATCGTGCAGTTCCCGTTCGACGGCGGCACGTTGAACTGAACCACGAGCCCCGTCCTCGGACTGATCGCCGACCCCGCCGTGATCATCGTCGTCCCCGTCGGGCAGTACACCACGCCCGTCCCGCCCGTTGGCACAATCCGCCCCATCCACAAGTCATTCCGCAGCACACGATCATCCGGCCCGCAGATCCCGCACTGCCCCGGATCCCCCACCGGTGTCACCCCCCGCTGCAGCGCCACCCGCTTCACCCGCAACCCCGTCCCCACCGTACCCGCACCCGCAATCACCTCGACCGACACCGTGTCGCCGTTGAAGTACGCCGTGCTGTTCCCCAACATCGCAAGCCCCGCCCCGTCCAACTCCTGAACCTCCCCATCCAGCAACGACGTCACCCGCACCCGCGAGCCCGCCGGCATCACCACGCCCTCAAAGTACAGCCGCAGCCACGCCGCCTCCGGCACGTGCACCGTGTCCGCGTACACCACCGCCTCACCCCCAGGATTGTCCACCGCGTCGATCCCCGCCGCATACGGAATCACCTCTCCCACCGGACTCACCGACGCGCCCTGCCCAAACGCAGAATCCGCCAACATCGCCAGCCCACACAACGCCATCTTCATGCTCGATCGCATACGACTCTCCTGTGCTTCCGTCGCGAGCGCCCGGCCATCACGGCCGACGACCCCGCTCGCTCCCGGGGGACTCCCCCCAAGCGGGCAACCCCCTCGACGCG
>JBEIUO010000134.1:0-6556 GCA_040374335.1 Phycisphaeraceae bacterium | reverse complement strand
TATTGACACCCCCATTCAACCACCGTATTCTGCCCCCATGAATACCACTCAAACACCAATCAGCCTCGATCTCGACTCCGTCCTCGACCGCTACTTCGACCCCGAGCAGACCCTGCATCGACTCGCGAGTCAGCTCGGAATCTCCCTGCATTCCCTCGCCGAGTTCCTCGACCAGGCCCACGTGCGCCAGGCCATCCGTCGCATCCGGCAGATGTTCCGCCGCCGCACCCCGCACCTGATCGAGGCCTCCCTCGAGCGGAACCTCCGCCTCATGGACTCCGTCGTCAAAATCCCGGAGAACCCCACCCCCGCCGACCGCGACCGCCTCCGCCGCGAGATCGAAACCTCCCGCCGCGTCGCCGACCTTTACCGCAAGATGACCACACCCCCGCCCACCCCCAAACAGCCCTCCCAGCGCTCCGCCACGGCATCCCCGCAGCGCACCGTTGCGGCAACCCGTTCTCCCAACCTCATGCCCTCCGACCCCTCCTCCGTTCTACCCCACGCCGCCACCGCAACACCCGCACGCCCCGCCGCCGGCCATGCGACTCCCCCTCCCTACCAGGATCGCTCGCCCAACTCCACGCACACCGGCGCATTGGCTCCCGCCGCGTGACGCCTCTCGTCCGCTTCAGTCGCCCGCCGCATCCGTCGCCGCCCTTCTCCGGACCCACCGCCCATGCGAAGCCTTCGCCTCCTTCTCGTCATGGTGGTCGCCCTCGTGCTCCCGCGCACAGCCATCGCGGGCAGCACTGAACTCCCGCTCAACGCCATCGAACTCATCGCACGACACGAAGCCGAGGGTGCCCCCGGCCTCACGCCTGATCACGACGCTATCCGCAACCGACCCCGGCGACCGACCACTCAGTTGTGCGACCGCCCGCACCCCTCGCACACCCCGCCGCTCTCCGCCGCCTTCCGCATGATCGCTTCCAGCGCCATTGGCGTCCCGCCCTCGCGCTGCAGTTTCTCAAAGAACATCACCGGCGCATCCCCCTTCCGCGGCATCTCCTCCGCCAAATCCCGCGCGTTGTACAGCCGCCCATTCAACATCACGTGCGAAATCGACGCCGTGTTCCCGATGTCCGCCGTCGGGTCCTGCGCGAAAATCGCCAAATCCGCAAGCTTCCCGACCTCAATCGACCCCAGGTCGCCATCCAGCCCCACGTACCACGCCCCATCGATCGTCGCCGCGCGCAACGCCTCCATCGGGCTCATCCCGCCCTGCACCATCATCGCCATCTCCCAGTGCGCCGCCAACCCCGCAAGCTGCCCGTGCGCACCGATCGTCGGACCCCCGCCACCCTTCCGATCCGCAATCACCATCGCCTGCTTCCGATCCAACAACGCCTTTGCAATCCGCGCTTGCACAACGTGGTTCCACTCCTCGTCCGGCGCATCCACCCGCCGCCGCGACCGCGGATCCACCACCCATCGCGGCACAAACCGCAGCAAGTGCCCGTTCTCCCACACCTTCGTCCGCGCATACCAGTAGTTCTCGCCACCAAGCCCGCCGTACGCAACACCCAGCGTCGGCGTGTACCCCGTCGCGCTCTGCCCCCACATTACAAGCGCATCCCCGTACATCACGCCCACCGGCACCGTGTGCTCCACCGACGTGTGCCCGTCCGCCACCATCGTCATGTTGTGCTGGTACAACGCCCCGCCCTCGGGCACCACCATCATCCCCAGCCGCCGCGCCGCCTCCAGCACCATCTGCCGCTGATCCCGTCGCGGCTGGTTGTAGCTCTTCACGCTGAACGCGCCCACCGCCTTCATCCGTGACAGATGGAACACCGCATCCTCGATGCTCTCAACCTCCGCACGAAACGCCCCCGTCGCGCCGTACAGAATCGTCCCCGTCGAATACGTCCGCGGACTCAGGATCATCCCCGCCTTCGCCAACTCCGACGCCGCGAAGATCGACTCCGTGTCGTTGCTCGGATCGTGAATCGTCGTCACGCCAAAGGCCAGGTTCGCATGACTGATCCAGTTCCGCTGTGGCGTAAAGCCGTTCTCCCCCTGCCCGCCGTGCGCGTGCACATCGATGAATCCCGGCGTCACAATCCGCCCCGTCGCGTCAAACACCCGCGCCCCCGCCGGCACCTTCACCGAATCCCCCTCGCCCACCGCCGTAATCCGGTTGCCCTCGATCACAATCGTCCCACGCTCGATCACCCGCATCCCGCGCGTCGCGGCATCGAACTCGCCCGCCGGATTCGCCATCGTCACCAGCTTCGCGTTCACGATCGCGATCACGCTGCGCTCGCCGTCCTTGCCCGTCGGCACGTCCGTGGTGGCCTTGAACCCCAGCGAAACCGCGCCCGCCGCCGGCTTCTCACCGCTCACGCCCGCCGCGTCCCGCATCCCCGTCGCGCCCATCGCTACCGAGGCATCCTGCGTGAACAGCTCCGGCCCGAGCGACCAGTGCAGCTTGCTCGAATCGCCCGACCAGTGCAGCGACTGCCCCGCGCTCGCGCTCACCTTCACCACCGGCACGTTCTTCGCCGACGGCCCCACATCGATCGCCTTGCCCGTCTCCATGAACGGCGTGACGAACACCGAGTACCGCTCCGCAAACGCCAGCCACGCGCCGTCCGGGCTCACGCGGAACTCCGTCGCCCAATCGCTCTTGTAGTGCGTCCGCTCCCCGTCGCCCGGCGTCGTCGCGCCCAGCGGGATGCTCACCAGCGAAACCTTGTCCGAGTCGCTCCCCCCTTCGCGCACCGTCAGGAACAGCCGCTCCGCCGACGCGCCGAACTGCGGCGAGCCCCCGCGCGTCGAGATCCGACGCATCGCCCCGCCGTGCTGCCCCGGCGCGAGCGGGTTCGCCGCGGCGTACACGCCGCCGTCCCGCGACCACAGCGGACTCGTCAGGTACCCGCCCGAACCACGCATGAAGACGATCGTTCCCCCATCCGGCGAGAACACCGCATCGGTGTAGTGCCCCGGCTGCGTGCTCACCACCTCATCACGACCGCTCTTGAGATCCCGCACCCGCACCGTCGCCAACTGCTCATCGTTCCACGTGATGTACGCGATCTGCGAGCCGTCGCGCGACCACGCCGGGTAGTACTCGAATACCCCGGAGTTGCCCGTCAGCCGCGTCAGCTCACGCCCCGCCATGTCGCGCACCCAAAGGTGCCCGAGCGCCTGGAACACCACACGCTGACCATCGGGCGAGACCTGCACGCTCTGCAGCATCCGCACATCAAACTGCGCGGGCGCAACCTCGATCGGGAACCGCAGCGCCTCCGCCACCTTCCGCGGGTTGGTGACCGCGAACGGGATCACACTCGCTTCGCCGGACGCAACCTCCACGCGCCGGATCTTACCCTTGGCCCAGAACACGATCGACTTCCCGTCGGGCATCCACGCCATCGCCGGGTACACGCCGTGCACCGCCCACGTTTCCTGCAGATCGCGCTCGAGGTCGCCGTACACCGCCCGCGTCGCGCCGCTCGCCAGATCCATCACGAACAGCTTCGACTGGAACCGCACACGCCGCACGAACGCGAGCTGCGTCCCATCCGGCGACGGCACCGGCCTGCACGCGCCGCCCGGCCCCGCGACCACACGCTCGGTCTGCTGCGACCGCATGTCCAGCCGATCGATCGCGTAGATCCCCGCGTTGCTGTCCTTGTCGTACTCGAAGTTCGCTCCGCCGCTCGCGTCCAGCGAGTAGTAGAGGTACCGCCCATCCGCGCTCACGGCCGGCTCGCCCGTGTCCTTCTGCTCCGACTGCTTCGCCGTCAGTTGAACCCCGTCCGTCTTGCCGCTTGCGTCGTACAGCCACATCTCACCCGCGCCCAGACTCCGCCTGCTCGTGAAGTGCTTCCGCGCGACGATCGAACGTCCATCCGGCGTCCACACCGGCTGAGTCAGCAGGCGGAACGACTCCTTCGTGATCTGACGCAGGTCGCTCCCATCCACCTTCATGGTCCAGATGTTGTCGCCGCCCTTGCCGTTCTCTCCGGTTCGGTCCGAGACGAACGCGATGCGCTGCCCGTCCGGGCTGAACCGAGGCTGCATGTCCCACTGGAGCCCCTCCGCTATGCACCGCACCGCCGACCCATCCGCCGAGCCCTCGATCGGCATCGTGTACAGATCGCCCAGCAGGTCGAACACGATGGTCCGTCCATCGGGCGAGACGTCCAGGCTCATCCACGTCCCCTCATCGGTCTGCAGCGCGACGTCCTTCCACCGCCAACCACCGTTCGTGCCGTCCGTCGGCGGACTCGCGATATCCCACGCCTTGCCCTCGGTCTTCGGTGCCGGGGCTACATCCGCCACGGGCTGGAACGCCGCGGCAACGCCGCACGACAGGATCAGACCAAGAGCAGTGATGACGCGCATGATGCCTCGCTTTCGGTTCCATTATTGCCGCCCCGGACCGCCGCGCACGGAATCCCCCCGCGACCGCACGCGCCGACCCCGATACAGTTCGAACGTGAAAGACGGCGAACTGAAGGCCAACGCCATCCTTGGATTGCTCGCGAGCCTTGTGCTCGCGCTGGCGAAGTTCCTCGCCGGAGTCTTCGGCCACAGCAGCGCGCTCGTCGCCGACGCCGTCGAGTCGCTCGCCGATACCGTCGGCTCCATCGTCGTCTGGCAGGGCCTGCGCCTCGCCGCCAAACCCGCCGACGAAGACCACCCCTACGGCTACGGAAAGGCCGAAGCACTCGCCGCGCTCATCGTCGGCTTCCTCCTCCTGCTCGCCGCCGCGGGCATCGTCTACAAGGCCTTCCTCGAGGTCCTCACCGTCCACTCGCCTCCCGCGACCTGGACCCTGTGGGTCCTGATCTCGGTCGTCGTCGTCAAAGAGGCCCTCTACCGGCGCGTGATCCGCGCGGCGAAAGAACAGGCCTCCGACGCCGCCCGCGCCGACGCCTGGCACCACCGCAGCGACGCCATCACCTCTGCCGCCGCGCTCATCGGCGTCGCCGTCGCGATCTACGGCCCACGCTGGTTCGGCATCCCGCGGCTTGTCCTCGCCGACGAGGCCGCCGCCATGGTCGCCAGCGGCCTCATCGTCTTCACCGCCATCTCCATCATGCGCGACCCGCTCGGCGAGTTGCTCGACAAAACCTCCAAGGAGACCGCCGCCCAGGTCCGCGCTGTCGCCTCAGGGATCGAGGGTGTGGTGGAAGTGGAGAAGCTCTTCGCCCGCAAGAGCGGTCGCGGCTACCACGTCGACATGCACCTTCACGTCGCCCCCGAGATGCACGTCCGCGACGCCCACGCGCTCTCGGGCAAGGTCAAGGCCCTGGTCATGAGCCAGATCCCGTCCGTCAAGCACATGCTCATCCACATCGAGCCCGCCGGCCACGACACTCAGCCCCCCGGCCGCACCTGAACCTCGATGCGCGCGGCGAACCACCGCCGCATGTCCGGCCGCTGCTCGAGCCCCGTCGCGACCGTCGCGAGCGTCCGCTTGGCCTGGAACACCTGCTCGCTCCCATCCGGCCGCTTGACGATGACGTCCTTCGAGAGGTCCATCATGTCGTCGCTCAGCCAGATGCCCAGCGTGCCCACTGTGGTCGCCGGGTCGATGGTGATGGTGTTGCCCTCGTAGCTCGCGACCGCGAGTGCCCCCGCTTTGCGGTCGGCCTCCGGCATCTCCAGCCAGTAGAAACGGGCCTGCGTCGCGTCGTCCTGCAGCCACACCACCCGCTTCGGATACCGACGCCGCGTGTGCGACGCCATCCACGGCACCGCGACCGAGTCCTTCAGTTGCATCCAGTGCCCCATGCCCTCGTGCACCGTGACCTCGTGCTCGTACCCCTCGGGGTCCGCCGCTCGCAGTTCGGCAAGTCGCTTCGCCCAGTCGCGCGCGATCGCGTTGCGGTTGAACGCGCCGTCGTTGCCGCCCATGTGCAGCGTGAAGGGCAGGTTGCGGAGCCCCTCCGCACGCGTCTCGTTGGGGTGGCCCGCCATCATCGCTGCGGCGGCATAACGGTCCGCGGAGCGAGGAGCGAGTTGGTACACACCGTCTCCACCCGCCGAGTAGCCCATGAGGTACACGCGATCGGGATTGACCCCGGCGAAGACGACCGCGTCCTCGATGATGCGATCGAAGAAGGCCTCGATGTGCCCCTGATGCCACATGTTCCACGCGTCGTTGGGTGCGCGGGGCGCGAGGTAGATTCCGTCGGCCGGCTTGTAGAGGCCGATCTGGTTGCGCCACTGCTGGTCGTTGACCTCCGGCGTCGTGCTGCCGCCGCCGTGCATGGAGATGTACAGCGAGCGGCCGTCCACGGGCATGCCGCCGAACTCGCGGTAGTCGAACTTCATCGTGAGATCGCCGATCACGATCTGCTTCTGCCCCCACTCGCTGGCGCGCGTGTCACGCACGTAGTCGCTCCGGTCGAACATCAGCAGTGCCGCGGCGGCCTCGGCGTAGAACGCTGAGATGGGCTCGGCGGCCCACGGCTCCGCGGCGATCGGCGGGCGAGAATCGCGGGGCAGATCGAGCCAGGACTGGAACTTCGCGAATGGAGTCGAGGCTGCCGCGGCGAGCGCGTCGAGTTCCGGCAGCGTGAATCGGACGCTGATG
>JBEIUO010000819.1:0-1482 GCA_040374335.1 Phycisphaeraceae bacterium | reverse complement strand
GGCCTCGGGCTGGAGATCGAGGTCGTAGTAGATTTCGTCGTCCATGGCCCAGTTGGAGGCCCCGGTGGTGATCGGATGGACGCGGTCGGTGAAGTACAGGTGGAGCGGGCCCTCGAGCCAGCGCGTGGTGCCGAAGCGCCAGGAGCCGCCGATGATCGTGCGGTACCAGTCGGGATCGCGGGAGACGGCGGCGGCGTGGATCACGACGATGCCGCCGCCGCGGCGCAGGAAGCCATCGAGTGCTTCGCGCTCATCGCCCTTGGCGATGTTGCCGGCCTCGGGGGCGTTGAGGATGAGCACGTCGGTCTCCGCGAGCTCCTCGGCGGTCGGGAAGCGGGAGGCGCCGCGGGCGACGACCCCGCGCTCGGTGAGCAGGGTGGTCCATTCGGCGAGGAAGCGCGGATGATCGTGGGCGCCCGGACCGTGGGTCTTGGGCCCGGAGCGGATGAAGACCCGCAGCGGGGCGGCGCTGGCCGCCTGCGCGGCGAGGGCGGCGATCGCGGCGGCGAGGACGAATCCGAAGAGGAGGCGGAGGAAGCGGGGCAGGGTCACGGGGAAAGAGGGAGAAAAGACGGAGAACGGCGGGAGGAGGATGTGCTTTGGCGCCGGATCGGCTTCACTGCAGCGTGGCGCAGGGTGGAAGCCCCTCGCGGATCGATGCCCACGGAGCCTGAGACGAGACGTCTTCGGGATCGGCGACGGCGGCAAGGTCGGCCGGCAAGGTGGCGGGGGAGAGGATGGCGAGGAAGACGAGCGCCTCGTCGTGGGGATTATAGGTTGCGTGGATCACGCCCGCAGGGATGTGGGCGATTTCCCCGGCGCGGAGGATGCGGTGGGTGTCGCCGACCCATTGCTCGGCGCGGCCGGACACGACGTAGATGATTTCCTCGCGGTGCGGGTGCCGGTGGAACGGGTGGCAGTGGTGGGGCGGCATGTGGGCGCGCACCAGCAGCAGTTTTTCGGCGGCGACGAGGTCCGGGCGGCAGAGCCAGTCGTTGTGGGTCCACGCGTTGGACTCGCGGGCGGCCTCGGTGAGGGTGACGAAGCGGCGGTCGGCGGGGTTCATGGGTCGGGGAAACGGTCTTGGGGTGAAGCGAAACCGCGCACGGAGACTCCGCGCGGCGACGGGGTCCGCGACGGAGCGTGCGGCGAAACGAATGAAACGGACTAAACGGACGAAGCGGACAAAACCGACGAAACGGGCGAAGCTGGGGGCAGACTACGCGGACCGGCGGGCCGCGGGGGCCTTGAGTGACTTGAACGTACGGGTCAGGGAAGTGAGGGATTCCTCGACGCCCATGCGTTCCAGGCTGCTGGCGCCAACGAACCCGACGGCGTCGGTGCCCTCGAGCACGCGCTTGGCGTCGGCGGGCGTGTTGATCGGACCGCCGTGGCAGAGGAAGAAGATGTCGTTCCGCACCTGCCGGGCGGCGAGGATGATGTCCTGCGTGACCTTGAGCGTGTGCTCCCAACTGACCACGG
>JBEIUO010000098.1:0-7265 GCA_040374335.1 Phycisphaeraceae bacterium | reverse complement strand
GCCGGGGCCGCGGATGCCTTCCTGCATGTACTTCGCGGCCTGTGCGGCGGTGATGTTCTTGACGGAGACACCGCCCCTCCGGTCCTTGATCCGCAGCTTGGCGGTCGCGTTGCCGAACCGATCGAGCTTGACTTCCACGCCCTTCGCGGCGTAGGCGGCGAGGTAGCGGGAGCGGTTGCGGGCGACGGCGTTGTCGTAGCCGCGACCGCGGCCGATGGCATAGGCCAAGGCGCGCTTGAAGGTCGGGGACACGCGGCTCAGGCCGGGGGCCGGGTTGGAGAGCGTATCCGCAGAATCCATGTTCTGGATTGCCGCCATGCGACCGGACGACCCCGTGGCGTCTCGGAGCATCGCCCCGATCTCCCTGTTGGTCTTGCCTGCCTTCTTCGCGGCGCGGATCATCGCGGCCTTCTGCTTGCGGATGCCCTTGCCCTCGGTGCGGTGGAAGTCGATCGCGCTCGCGATCGCCAGCTCCAGGTTCGCCTTGTCGTTGAAGAACTTCCCGCTCTTGTACGCGGCATTGAGGGCGGTGTCGTACTCGATGGCGCGAGCCACGCGGCCCACGAAGGTCTTCGCCGGGTTCTCGACGAAGGATGCCCCATCCAGGGGGATCGGGTTGAAGAACATGGCCATGATGGCTCTCCTGTTGGGGGTTCACGTGGAAGATGGCGTGTGGCTGTGCGATATGCCAACAGCGTGATAGCTGTTGTGTGCTACGCCGGATTTTCCGGGAGTCCACGGAGTGCTATGGCCGACACATCACGTCCCCCTGACATTCACCTGTTGCGTGTTCGCGTCAAGACACGCCTCTTCCAACAGCTCCAAGCGACGGCGCTTCGAGAGAGCGCGCAGAACGACAGGCACACGACGGTCAGCGACATCGTTCGCAGCGCGCTCATCGACTGGTTGCGCGCGAACGGAAAGCCGCCCGAAGCGCGGCGCTTCAAGGAGAGCGGGGTCGCGATCCCGCCCATGCCGCCGCCCCCGATGCCTGAACAGGACATCGACGAGGAGGAAGGAGAGGAGTGGCCCCTCCCGCCGCGTCCTGCCGAAGACCTCGTGTTCGAGGAAGAAGCGGCGATGCTGGTCGCGAAGGAGCTACTGCGCTCGATCGACCACTCGTTCGAGGATCAGTCCGTCACGCCCGGAGTGGGCGACGTGTAGTTGCCGCCTGCGACCCAGATTCGTCCGTGTTCATCGACTGCGAGACACGGGCGGATACCGGACTCTTCTCCGGCGCGGTGGACGTAATGCGACTTACCGTCGCCCTTCTTCTCGGTCGAGTAGATGAACTTCGTCATCAGGCCGATCGGCTTGACGATGAGGTCGGGGTACGCACCGTCCGCGTGGCGTCCACCCACGGCGCGTGCAAGTGCCGAGAGCTTCATCGCCTGGTAGGGGTTCCCCCGTACCAACTGGGAGAGTGCGCGTTCCTCGCTCTTCTTGTCGAGGAGGATGTAGAGGCGACCTGCTGGGTGTTCAGGGTCGAACGTCAGGTTGCAGTTTGCCGCATTCACGGGGTGGAGTGTACCCAACTGCCCCGTGTCCGGTTCGAGGAACTGCAATTCGCGCAACCGTCCGCACTCCACGAGGATCCGAGGGAGGACGTCTTTGCCTTGCCGGTCGCGACGCGGGTCGTTGTGCTCCGTCACGAACTCGGGCGCGATCCCCCAGTGCCATTCGGTGTAGGCGCGGCGTCCGTCAACGAAGACGCGGCGGCCGTCTACGGCGGCGTGGCGTCCCGACGTGTCGCGGTTGCGACGCGTCCTCATCGGCTTATCGCATGCGTGCGCGCGCGGAGGTACGCGATGTACTGGATGATGGCGAGGAGGGAGAGCGCCCCAACGCCTACGGAGATCGCGCTGAACGCAAGCTTGGTGTTCGCTGCGTACTGCTCCTCTTTGGCCTGGATCGCGGCCGCGCGGTACTCGGCCTCCATGACCCGGATCTTGCTTCCCAGAAAGTTCTGGATCAGCTTGCCGAGGACAGGCACCCGCCCGTAACGAGCGTAGTCCTTCTTCAAGTTGACGATGCGGGCGGAGAGGATGGCCGCAGTCGTGCGCGCGTCCTTGCCGAACAGGAGGGACTTGATGCCCGCGGCGGACTGGTTGAAGTAGGAGATGTACGCGTCGTAGTTCGCGTCTTCGGGAGGCGCAGGAGAGACGGCTTCGACCGCTTCTGCTGCGTTCTCGGGAGTCACTTCTGCGGGGGTGCTCATGCGGTCCTCTTCATGTTCTGGGCGACGACAAAGGCGACGGCCGCGAACGCGCTGAGGGCGAAACCGGCGGAGATCGCTTGGGCCATCTTCGCACGCGACGCAGCGGCGGCTTCAGCCGCACGGGCAGCCGACTCGGCTGCTGCGATCTTCGCCTGGGAGGCGGCGATGCGTCCCTCGGACGCCTTGATGCGGGCGTTGAACGGCTGCGTGGCACGCGCAGTCTTCCGGCGTTCCGCCTCCATCTTCCGGGCGGAAGCCGCGCTCATCCCACGCTTCGCGAGCGCCGCGATGGTCTTCATCGACGTGGTAGACAGATCGACGGCAGCCTCTTCCGAGATCACGATCGACGGGGTTCCGTACATCAGGCACCTCCGGAGGGCTTGGAATCAGTGGGAGCGGCCCCGCTGGGCCAAAGCGCCCAGGCGATACCGCCGATGACGACGACGCCGACCGCGATGCCCCCGATGAGCATCCAGTTCGGGCCTGCCGGTGCGGCATCTGCGGGGAGTTCGCTCGGGTCCGTGTAAGCGGACGCTTCCGAACCGGAGGGTTTGAAGCGCGATCCGATCTTCGTGAGCTGGGACGCAAACGCGCCTGCGTCGAAGTTGAACCCGGATTTCTTCTTCCCCTTCTCGAAGTCCCAGCCCGCAGGCGGGGGCGTGATGTCCGGCATGGGGAAGTCGTTATACGTCTCGTCCAGCTCATCGCGAATCGCGGCGACGATCTGGGGGAACTTGCTGGTCGGGAGAACAGCGCCGCGTGTCGCACCACGCGGGAGCGGGCCGCGCATGATAGCCACTGCGTCGTCCTGATACTGCCGAACAATCAGGGCATCTCCGCCTGTGGCGCTCTTCGGGGTGCGCGGATCCAGCGCGGCCCAGGTCAGCGGGCCGATTCTCCCGTCCACCTTGAGGTTCGCAGACTTCTGGAACGCACCGACCTGCCGCTTCATGCCGTCCGAGAACTTCCCATCCGTGCCACACGGGAAGCCGCGCTGCGCCAGGAGGCTCTGCGCTTCGCGCACGAGGGGGCCCGCAGCGCCGGGCTTCAGCAG
Source organism: Phycisphaeraceae bacterium (assembly GCA_040374335.1). Classification (GTDB taxonomy): domain Bacteria; phylum Planctomycetota; class Phycisphaerae; order Phycisphaerales; family UBA1924; genus JBEIUO01. The sequence continues at coordinate 3,993 of JBEIUO010000098.1, read as the reverse complement.
GGGACGCTCCTCATCTTCAGAGCTTCCGGGGATGTTCACCCCCGTAATCTTGACGTCGCGGTACCACTTTCCGCGCGGCCGGTCGAATCGGAGGCCGAGCTGCGCGGCCTGCTGCCACTCCTTGACGTGGCGCTTTTGGGACTCCTTCTCGGAGGCCTTCGTCGTGCGTACTTCCAGCCGGTCTTCGCGGCGATCCTGCCGCGCTTCCTTGCGCTCTTGTCGCGACGCGCCGTAGTCCATCGAGCCAGCGTTGCCGTAGTCCGGGGGGAGTCCGTTCCCGTACTGGGGGACACCCGGCTGGATCCGCTGCTGGGTTGCGCGCGGAACCATCGAGATCGTGTCGGATGGAGTCGTGTGGATGCCGGAAGCGCGGAAGCGACTCGCCGGGCTCGGGACGACACGGACACGCGGCGCAGTCGGCTGCGTGTGGACGGGGCGCTGGGGGGCCGCTGCGCGTCCCATGTGCATCGGACGCCCTGCGGGATTCCCGAGGTTGCCTCGGGCATCCGCATAGCTGGTCGCCGCAGCGGGGGGAACAACGTCCGTAGGACGCGCCGTATCTGCGTTCCGGTGAACGGTCGCGGGAACCGAATCGGCGTAACCGTACCCCGGCGGGAGTTCGTCCGGAATGCCCCCAAACAGCGTGTCCTGGCTCATATCAGTCGCCCCTCACTTCGTCAGGTTGATCGCGACGCCCGCGAGGAATCGGGCAGCCGCCTCTCGCGTCTCGTCGTCCAGCAGGGGCTTCCCCGCTGCCGTGGGGTTCCACGACGCCATCTTGATCAGGATAAATCCTGCCAGAGTGTCGGTGGTGACCGTCACGCCGGACGCCTTCAAGGCGACGTAGTGTTCAAACGCCGTCTTCAGGTGTTCGCCGAGCTGCGACACCAGCGGCAGCAACGCCATCGAGTTCCATTTCATGCGCGCCTCGGGGAACGCGCGGGGGTTGAAGTGCGCGATCCCTGCGTCGCCATATATCCCACTGCCGCGATGGTGAGAAGACCCGCGACAACCCAGAAACCCTTCTTCGAGGAGCCCTCAGAGGTCCCCGCGTCCGCGCTCGTGTCAGACGAAGATTCTCCGCCTTCGCTGGATGCTTCCAGGGAGTCGCTCGCAGGCTCGGCCGCATCCGACGGCACGGAGCTCCCTCCGCCACCGCTGCTTTCGCCGCTGCTGCTGCTGGGGACGCTGCTACCTGCGGGCGTGTTCGACTCGAACTCGTCGGACTCGTTGGCCGTCGCTGCTTGGCTGGTTTGCACCTGCTCGACTGCGGAGGCGGGAGTCACAGACGGGATCGCGCCCGCGTCTGCGGCACCCTGCACGACGGACGGGGCTGCTGCCGTGATCGCCTGCGCGACTGCCGGATCAGTCGAGTTGCTGATGACGACGCCGCTCGCCGCAGCTTCCACGAGCGCGGGGGCGTCCTGCTGAACAACCGTTGTCGTCGCGGCTTCGATGGCGGCGGTCGTGTCCTGCCCGGTCACCTTGGCGTTCATGTAGTGGACAGCGGCTCGCTGGGTCATCCCCATCAAGAAGGACGCGTACACCGTCTCCGGCATCTTCGCCGGCTTCGGGTACTTCTGTGCGATCTTCTTCGCCAGGAGACGGATGGAGGCGTTGCTCGGGAGCTTCCCGCCCGCCTGGATCTTGAGCGGCTGGAGAGGGGCGCGGAGCTTCGTGGAGTTCACGGCGAGCTTGGGCTGGGCGGTGACCTTCGTCGCGAGGGCCACGGCGGCCGTCTTCACGGTAGGCGCTGCGACTTCTGCCTTCTTGAACGTGGTCATCGTCTTGGCGAGGTACTGGTTGTACGCGCGTGCGCCTGCATCGAACGCGACACGCTGCGCAGAGGGCATCGTGTGGGCGGTTTCCTTGTTGAAGGCGTCCAGGCGTTTACGCAGTGTGGCGAGCGCGCGCTTCTTGTCCTTCGCCGCCTTCAAGTACAGAGAACCAGCCTTGGCCATGAGCATGAAGTGCTTCTTCACTTCCTCCGGGCTGGCTTCCTTGAGAGAGCCCTTCTTCTGCTTGAGCAGGGAGGCGATCTTGCGGAGGCTCTTCTCCTGCTCCAGAACGGCCTTCTCAGTCTTGCGGAGGATGGCGAGCTTCTCGGGAGAGAGCGTCGATCCGGTCTTCTTCTTCGCAGTCTCGGTCGCGCCGAGGAACCCAAAGAGGTTCTGACGGGCCATCGCGTTGATCTGTTCGATCTGCCGCCGCAGATCTGCCGCACGGAGCGAGGCGTGCATCGCTTGCGCGGGCTTGCCCTCCCGGTGGAAGCGATGCGCCTCCGACTCCAGCGTCGCGATCGTCATCTGGACGTCGCGGATCGCTGCTGCATCGTCCGGGGAGAAAGGATTGGGCGTCATGTGGCGTGCCTCTCACGGTCAAGATACGCCGTTGCCGAGTAAAGAGGCAACTCGTCTATGGCCCTCTGCGCGACCGAGCCGGTCAGCCCCCGGCGGGTGTGTCAGAGATCGGAGGGGTCTTCCCAAAACGGGTTCAGGTAGTCGGGGGTGCTCCCCAACTCGGGGCCGTTGTAGCCTTCGTTGATCGTGCGCCGCACATACTCGTCGATCCGGATGCGGGCGCACATGGAGTCGGCGTTCGCCTGATCGAGCTGTTCTGCGAGGTACAGCAGTTGCCGAAGGAAGTGGCCCGCAGACCCGTGATGCTGGAGACAGAACTGCATGGCGGGGACGACAGCTCGATTGGCGTCGTGCCCCAGCCTGACCCGGCGATCGAAGTCTTCGCAGATGATCCGAGACAGCAAGGCGCAGATGGCTTTCTGGGCGTCTGACCCTGTCTTCTTGTGGGTGTTGAGGGTATCGAGCATGGGCTGCGGAATGGCGACGCCTGTAGGCAGCGGGAACGGGCTGCCCGGTTCGATGTCGTCCGCCAACGTCACTTTCGGCGCATTCGGGTCGTGCGGTTCGCGCATCTCACCTCCGTCAGACGCTACAGTTGTATCCGCAAAGCCAGGCCCCGGCTCCGTAGATCCACTTCAGGTTCTCGATCGGCTTGCCCGACAGGAGGGTCGTGTACGCGGCCTGGAAGAGCTGCGTCTCGGTCGTCTCGATCGACTCCGAGAGGCGCGCAGCGCAGCGACGCGTACGGCCGCGCTGCTCCTCGTCAAACTTGGTGATCGTCTCGGCGGCCTTCTCCAAGGCCTGGAGGAGACGCTTGTCGCGCCGTTGCGCGGCGCGCCACCCGATCTCGGCCCACCGCTCGTTGCGCTTGTCCATCTGCTGGACTGCCTCACGGTACGCGGCCTCTACGTGTTCGATTCCTGCCCAGTCTTCTGAAGTCACATGCATACCCGGACATTATTCATGTCCAGGCACGCTGTCAAGGGCGGTTCAGCGGTTTCGCCAGCCTGCGAACGGCACAGTGCGCTGGTAGGCTGCCGCCGTGTATCGAGCGGCCCGACGCGTCGGATTCACCTTCAGCTCCGACTCTGCCTCTGACTCCGACTCTTCTTTGGGCATCCGAACAGCGCGTGCGAGGGCGAGGTCGAGCGCTCTCGCGCTGTACGGGAAGACGCGGAACTGTTCCTGACCCAACGCGGCGAGGTCGGACACATCCAGCGCTTCGGAACCATCTTTGAGCGCTACCCGCATCATGTCGAGGAGGTTTGCGGTGTACACGCGCGCCTTGTCGACGCCATTGGGCGCCTTCACCTTTTCAAGCATCGACGGGGCGACGAAGTAGAGGAGCTTGCGCCGGGGATTCAGCTCAATTTCGCCGCGCCGCTTCAGGCTGCGAACGGCCTCGATGAGTAGCCGTCGAGCGTCCAATCCCGCGGCCGCCTCTGCCCGCTCTGCGTCACCTCGTTCTGTCCAGGTATCGACGATGAGGATGGGCCCCGTAGTCGCGTGAAGCGCCGCGCGGGTCACGTCGATCGATCCGATCGGCTTGGATCCATACACAGAGAACGAAGTGTCTTCGTACGCGGCCGAGAGGGCCTGAATTTGGTTGCGTGTGGCCTGATCGACGCCAGAG
>JBEIUO010000675.1:0-2325 GCA_040374335.1 Phycisphaeraceae bacterium | reverse complement strand
CCATCCGCAACCCCCGCATATGCTCGCGCATGACCGATCCCGGCCCCAAGCCCAGCCCCGACCTCCGCCGAATCGCCGCCTACCCCCGCGCCGTCGAACGCCTCATCGCTGAGTTCGCCAAACTCCCCGGCATCGGCCGCCGCTCCGCCGAACGCCTCGCCTTCCACGTCCTCAAGGGCTCCTCCGAAGACATCCTCCCCCTCGCCAACGCCATCCGCGAGGTCAAGGAAACCATCGGCCACTGCCCCACCTGCTGGAACCTCTCCGACGGCCGCCGCTGCGACATCTGCGAAGACCCCGCCCGTGAACGCGCCACCGTCCTCGTCGTCGAACAACCCAAAGACGTCATCGCACTCGAGCAAACTGGCATGTTCCGAGGCCTCTACCACGTCCTCATGGGCCGCCTCAGCCCACTCGAAGGCGTTGGCCCCTCCGAGCTCACCATCGACGCCCTCCTCGCCCGCATCGAGAAGCCCGAACCCGGCTCTCCCGCCGTCGCGGAAGTCATCCTCGGCCTCAACCCGACCATCGAAGGCGACGGCACCGCCCTTCACATCGCCGCCCAGCTCAAGGGCCGCGCCGTCCGCGTCACCCGCCTCGCCCGAGGCCTGCCCGCCGGGTCGCAGCTCGAATACGCCAACAAATCCGTCCTCGCCGACGCCATCATCTGCCGCCAAGATGTCTAACCCCGCGGCTCCGCCCCGCGTTCCGGTACACTGACGCCCGAACCTCCATGCGATTCGACACCTCACAACACATGAAGCTCGGCCAGCACATGAAGCTGGCCCCGCGGATGATCCAGTCGATGGAGATCCTCCAGATGCCCCTGGCCGATCTCCAGGAACGCATCGAGCAGGAACTCGAGAACAACCCCACGCTCGAGATCGCCGAGGTCGAGCCCGAGTCCACCGAGGGCGCAGGCCCCGCCGACGCACTCCCCGCGAGCCTCGACCGCCCCCTCGATGTCGACGGCGACCACGCCGAGGCCGACTTCGAACGCCTCGATACCTACGGCGAATCCAACCCCGAGGCCATCGAAAACCAGTTCGACTCCGACGCCCCCGCCGAACGCTCCGCCCCCGCCGAGGACTACTCCGCCTACCAACGCACGTCCGGCGACGGCGAACGCGACGCGAAGATGGACGCCATGGCCGCCGCGCCCGCCCGCGCCGAGTCCCTCTCCGAACAGCTCCTCGGCCAGTGGGCCCTCGCCGACGTCGACGAACACCTCAAGCCCGCCGGCCGCCACATCATCGCCTTCCTCGACGACGACGGATACCTCCGTACGCCCCTCGAAGCCATCTTCGACCGCGTTCCCCAGGACGAAAAGGACTCCGGCGCTGTCTCCCCCGCGCTCCTCGAGCACGCGCTCAAGGCCGCCCAGCTCTTCCTCGAACCCGCGGGCGTCGCCGCGAGAAACGCCGGCGAGTGCCTGCTTCTCCAGCTCGACGCCCTCGAAGACGAGCGCGAAGAACTCGGCTGGCCCGCCGCCGCCTTCTCCCACGCCCGCACCATCGTCGAACACCACCTCGACGACCTCACGCAGAACCGCCTCCCGCGCGTCGCCGAGAAGACCGGCCTCTCCATCGATCAGATCAAGGAAGCCCTCGTTCTCCTCAAGCGCCTCAGCCTCGCCCCCGCGCGACGCCTCGTCTCCGAGGCCTCCCGCCCGATCATCCCCGACGCCATCGTCGAGTACGAGCCCGACGAAGACAAGTACATCGCCTACCTCAATGACTCGCGCATCCCCAACCTCCGCATCAACCAGGAGTACGCCAAGCTCACCAAGAGCCGCGACGTCGTCAAGAAGGACAAGGACTTCATCCGCACCAACCTCTCCAACGCCCAGTGGCTGATGGACGCGGTGAACCAGCGCCGCCGAACCCTCCTCCGCGTGGTCGACGTCGTCGTTCAGAAGCAGCGCGAGTTCTTCGACTTCGGCCCCCAGGCCCTCAAGCCTCTCCCGATGACCCTCGTCGCCGAAGAACTCGGCATCCACGTCGCCACCGTCTCCCGCGCCGTCGCCGAAAAGCACCTCCGCACACCCCGCGGCATCGTCCCCCTCCGAAAGTTCTTCTCCGGCGGCGTCCAGACCAAGTCCGACCCCGCCGGCGCCGGCGGCGGCGAAGACATGGCCTGGGACGCCATCAAGGCCTCCCTCCAGGACATCATCGCCGCCGAAGACAAAGCCCACCCCCTCAGCGACGAAGCCCTCGTCGATGAACTGAAAAAACGCGGCATCGAAATCGCCCGCCGCACCGTCGCCAAATACCGCGACCAACTCCAAATCCCGCCGAAGCGGCTCCGCAAGACGTTCTGAGTGTG
>JBEIUO010000043.1:0-9597 GCA_040374335.1 Phycisphaeraceae bacterium | reverse complement strand
TCCACGTACGGAGAAACACCTTGCTGAAACGCACTCGATCGTCGATGTGTTTCGTGAGCGTCAACGCGTGAGCCACCCCCCGAAACTCCTCTGCCCGCTCCGCAGCCATTTTCTTCGTCATAATCGGCAGAGTGTCTTTCAGCAGCGAACGAATCCTGCGCGGCTCCGCCTGAAGATCGCTGATGATCTTCTCGTGTGGGACACCAGTCACCTCTGACATGATGTGCAGCTGCGCGGTGACGTGGAAGATCGGATCACTCCGCGAAGGGACGCCCGTTACCGTCTGCCCGTATTCGGCGATCCTTCGGAGGGCTTCCGGGCCTTCGCGCTTCAGGAGGAACTGCTTCATCCGTTCAGACACTTCCCCCCATTGGCCCGCCGCGTCCGCGACAACGTCCTCGTCCTCGTCATCTTCCGGTTCACGCGTCGCGTCCCGCATGAGGGCGTGTGCGCTCCGGGCATCCTGACCCATACCGTCGCCCTGCAGTCTGCGTGAACGCCTGACCGCGTGTTCAGAGAAAGCCTTCTTCGCCGCCTCTTCGACCGCCGCGTACAAGTCTCGGATGACCGGGTATACCTTGTCGTTCCACCAGATGGCCCAGAGCGGCGCGACCAGAATGGAAGGGCGTAGCCCTGCGTCGAAGTAGTCCAGGTATGCGAAGTGGCGGCTGTCCATCTCGTACGTGCCCGTGTACCTCCCGCGCAGAACGCCGTAGTAGTGCCGCCCCCGGTGGTTGATCCAGCCGTTGGACGCCTTGACCGCCGCGACAATGTTCTCGTAGGCTTTCGACGGATTCTCGTACATCACTCCCCCACCTTAGATGAAGAACGCATCGCCTTGCTTCAAGATTGCGATCAACTCGTCGAACAGAACTTTCATGCTCTGTTTTGCGTCTGCGCGAACCTGCATCCAATACCTGAGCTTCTTGAGGTCGTCCCGATCACTTCGATCCAATGCCGCTTGGGTCACGCCCGGCGGGAGGGCGTAGGGATCGAACGCGATTCGACCCGTCATGCAGTATTTCGCGAACAGGTCTGCCAGCGCCTGCTCACCGTCCGCGCACGCGTTGTTGCGGCCCGCCGCCGTATCTACGCCGAGGCACACCGCGCTTGCCCTGGTACGCATCTCATGCTGCGGAAACCAATGCACGGTGTCTTCGTACGTGATCGCTTGCGTACGTGGGGCTCCCCGCGGGAGCTGCATCTGGAAGGCCGTCTGGGCGATATCCAGCAACTTGTCCCGCAACGCGCGGTGCTGCTCGACGAGCTGGGACGAGACGTACACTGTGTCGAACAGGCGATGGAGAAGCATGAACGGCGTGTACCGGGCCTCACGCTCCGGTGCCCACTTCTCGCCGACATCGTAATCTTTTTCGAGATTCGTTCCTACGTACAGGACTACCTGCTTCGCCCGGCGCGCGAGTTCCCTCACCCGTAGACTCGGTTCCCGCGCCCCTTCCTCTCCGGAATCGTACAGATCCTCTCCTTCTCCTGGCGGTACTACGACAACATGGAGGTTGAACGGCACGTTTCGCAACGCTTCTGCGTAATACGCCTGCGAACGCGGGCCGGTCAGAATCCGGAAGAGGGAGTGAACTTCGGAGGGTCGGACGTGTCCTGAATCCCACCCGTCGAGCGGGTTCTCGCGGAGACGCGTAGCCTTCAGCGCATCCACGAGTCTTGCGATCTTCTGCGCAGCAGTGAGGGCCCATGTGTCCTCCGATGCGCGCGGATACCACGAAGAATCCGGCGGGAACCACGTCCCCCACAGGAGTGCTCCGTCCTCCGGAAGGGGCGACAGATGTACGCCTCCGTAGTCCCCTATCCGCAGCAGCAGGCTGTCGCGTTCTCCGATTCGAACCCTGGGCGGGATCGCATCTTGCAATACCTGCCCTACAGAACGCACGAAAGCCTGAACATCTGACCGGGCCGCGTGAGGTGCGACCCGCTCTTGGATGCGCCGCTCCAGGTGCGTCCACCCAGCCCACTTCACCCGTTCACCTGAACGCGCTTTCTCCCGATCCTCCTCTGTACGCGTCGAAATTCGCAGGGGAGCGCGGACTTCGAACAGAGTCCCTTGCGGCTTCACGGCGAGTCCTGCGATCGCGTCAGATGCTGGACGAGGCCGGGCCCCTGAAGTAGCGCGGCACCCCGCACACAGGATCGCAACCTTTCCGGGGGAGTTGCCGCTCGTTCCCGGGATCGCGAACACATCTGCGGCCGTGACGGAGGTCTTGCCGCAGACGGGACACATCCCGCGCACTGCTTGCACGACAGTCTGCGCGAGACGCCGCTTCACGTCTGAAGGGTTGTCCGCTGTCTGGCGACGCCACTCGTCCCGCGCGTACTCCTGCGCCTCTTCGTTGATGTACTTGAGGGGGGCCTGATCGTCGTTCAGCTCCCAGCGGCGACGCTCCGACAGGCCGAGCCGCATCCCTTTCTCCGTGGACTCGAACTCGTCCACCGCCTCCAGCGTCCCGTACACGCGCGCCACTTCCCGCTGCGCGAATTGGCGGAGGTCGAAGCCCTGCGCGCGTGTAGCAGTTGAACGCTTGAGCAGGTCGAGGACGGACACGCCGAAGCGGGCCCGAAACTCATCGGCCAGGAGCGGCTCGATGTAGTCCTTGTCCTGCCGTCGCCAGAACCGTCGCGCATCCGCGCTCAAGGTCAGCGATGGGTACAGTCCCGAACGCAGCATCGTCGCGGTCAAGCTGTACAGCAGCGGCCCATACCCGCGACGCGCTGCTGCATGCTCGACGCGCCAGTGACATCCGTTGACAGGTGCACCCGAAGCGAGCGCCCTGCAATTCGCCAGTATGTACCCCACGAAGGCGGCTGACGCCCCTCTTTCGAGCTTGGACGTGTCGTACAACACGACCTCGATCTCACCCGACTCCAGGTTCCGGTACATCGCTGCGAGCGTGCCGTTGTCCTGCATCTCCGGGTTCGTGCGGACACCCGTAAACGCGGCCGCCGCGATGCGAGCTGTACCCGTGAGCTGCTGAACAACCCGCTCCTTCGTCGCGTCCAGAACGGACAGGGCCTTCGCGCGAAAACCCTGCGATTCTCGCCGCCGCTCCCGGAGCCGCTTGTCCATCGCACGCTGCTCTTTCATCACCTGCACAGCTTGCAGCGTCCCATCCACGGCCATCGCGGCCTCTCCTGCTATGGGGACGCCCCGGATCGCTACTTTCGCAGCGCCGGGGAGGATTCGCTTGATCGAAGGCGGCTTCGCCATTACGGGATGCTCCTTGAGTGTTCAGGTATACACCTGTTCAGTTGAGCTGACGCGGCCGGGTGCTGGAGTGACGCCCTGCGGCGACATTGTACGGGTCCATCTCCAGCAGCTCCCGCCCCGTCATGCGGTCAGACGCGCCGCTCTTCCCGACTGCGGCAAGCAGTCCGATGAGCATCTGAACGAACGCGTAGTCCTTGTCGTTCGAGCCGTCCTGGAGGATGATGCCGTGGGGACGCGTACCACGCGCGTTCGGGATGAAGATGATGTTGGAGTTCTCCATGATCACGACCGTTCCGTCCTTGCAGGTGAGGACGTGCTTCGCCGTGTTCTTCGTCTTCTTGTCCTGGGGAGCTGCGGACGCGCGCACCTCTTCTTTCGTCGCGCCGGCCTTGGCCTGCTCCGCAGCTTGACGGGCGGACTTCTCCAGCCGATCCAGCTTCGCGAGGATCGAGACGCGGTTGTCTTCGGTCGTGCACCACTTGAGCGCCGTTCCGTGCGGGGACTCGTACTTGTCCGACTTGCGAGCGGCGTTCCCGGTGACCGGGGTGCCGTCGTCCCACTTGAAGATGAAGCACGCCTGCCCCGGCTTGACCAGCACTTCACCCGTGGTCGGGTCCACGATGCCGGTCGTGTGGGCGTGCGAGGAAGGGTTGTCGATGTAGAAACGCATGATTACTTGAACTCCTGTTCAGTTCTTCTTGCCCGTGGGCAGGTTGAGGACGATGAGGGTGCCGACCAGGAGAAGACCCCCTGCGGCGGTGGGGATCGCCCACCACGGAAGGCTCTGGAGAAACCCGCCGCTCGACGTCGCGCTTGCGGTGACGGGGGCTGCGGGGGCTGCGGGGAGGTACGGGGTCGGCGGCGTGAAGCTGCTGTGGGAGGACTCGAACTTCGGCTGCGCGAAGCTGCGCCCCTTCGTGAGCTTCCCCTTCGCGTAGTCTGCGTTGAGGTTTCGCGCGATGTTGTCGTAGTTTGACTCTCCTGCAGACACCGTCTTCCACTTCGACCCGTTCGCCTTGTAGATCGTGATGCCTCTATGAGAAACGTCGTAGCTGTACCCGTTGTCGTCCGACCACGTCCCCTCGGGAACGGAGAGACTCACAGGTTTCACTTTTGCGACCCCTGCGCCCACGCGGATCGCTTTGACCTCTTCAGGAGACAAGAGAACGCCGCGTGTCCACGCGTACGAGAACGCCTTCGCCCAGTCCGGTTGAAGCTCGTCTACCGTCTTCCCGTCTCGAAAGATGATCCGCGCGACCTTGTTGGACGGATCCATCATGTAGATGTCGTTCTTCTCGATCTGTCGGAAGTACACGCCTTGACTCATAGCGACCCTCGCAGGAAGACGGTCGAGGCCAGCCGCCGCTCTTGCTGCTTCGCAGCGCGCGGCATCGGCTTCTTCTCGTCCGGGTTGTAGTTAGTGGAGTGCGGGTTTCCGCGCACGCGCTTGATGGTGTGGTGGATCGCGAGCGCAGACGCGATGGCGACGAAGGCGAAGGTGCCGTACCGGATCACTTTCGCGGCCGTCTCTCCCGCCTCCTGCACCGCGCAGTAGCCGGGGATCAGGTTGAGCTTCGTCTCGCGGCAAAGTGCAGCACCTTCCTGCTCTTTCCGCTCGTCCCGCTCCTCGGCGCGTTGCCGGGCGTCCGCGACGCGGGCCGCGACCGCGCCGCGATCCGTTCCCGCACGCAGCATCTGGAGCGCGTCTTTCGGCACTTCTGCCGTGGAGTTGGAGCGGGTGAGCACCTTCTCCAGCAGACGAAACGCGCCCTCGTAGGTGCTCCGGATGTTCGTGACCCGGTTCTGCGCGTCCGGGCTCAGGCCCTCCTTCTTGCCGAAGGCGAGCCGCTCCTCGATCGACGCCTTCAGGCCCGGATCATCGAGGATGTCGTTCGCGACCGCGAGCCAGTAGGCCGTCTTCAGGTTCGCGCCCGCGTCATTCGCCGCAACCGCCGTGAAGAACGCGTAGTTGGGGTACGCCTCGATGTCCGACAGCGACCGGCGCGTCGCCAGGATCTTCTTCACCGCGTCGTAATGCTCGTAGGTCGAGACGTTCGCCTTGACCCGTTCCAGATAGGTGTGCGTGTAGCGCGCCGTGAGGGGGTTGTAGTCTTTCCCCGGTACGATGACACCCCACGCGCTCTGCCGCACCGTCAGCGGCGTGCGCTGGAAGCTGGATGCGATGAACAGCGTTTCACGTCCCACGAGTCCTCCGGAGACGCGATACGCCCCCGCTCATAGACTATCGCCTTTCAGCGATTCGTGGGGAGCCTCGATGGCCCTCTATCGAGGGGTCACTTGTCCGACCGCACGTCCGCGACGAGCTGCGCCGTCTCCTTGACCCAGTCCGCCAGGATGGCCCCGAAGTTCGGGTCGGCGCGGGAGGCCAGCTCGACGGCGTCGCGGAGCGGCTTCAGCATGTCAGGCGACGGAGGCCCCTTTCGCGGGTCTGCGAAGGTGGTCAGGTGGCTCAACGCGGCGTAGAGCGTTAGCAGACGAATGCGCGGGAGAGAAGGATCTTCAGTCAAGCGGTCCCCAGGAAGCGTGGCATCACCGTAACGCGCCCCATCGCAGCGCGCACGGAAAAAAAGGACGTGCTTGTCAACCGTCAATCGGTTACCTGCGGACTGCGGCCATCCGACCGCGTCACCCCCCTCCCCAGAGTCACATGATCACAGAGCGCGAAGCAGAAGACATCCTCCCTCCTGCGGGATTCATCAGGGCCTATTACCATCACGCCTGCAGGCAGACCACCGCGCCTTCCATCTACCACCTCGGAGTCGGCCTCACGATCCTCTCCGCTACCTGTCCCGCGGACTACGGCATGCGCTTTGCCGGTGAGCTTCGCCCTAACCTGTTCACCCTCCTCATCGGCCGATCGGGCGAAGACCAGAAGAGTACCGCCATCAGCATCGGCCGCGACCTTCTCTTCCACGCCTGCCCGGAGCGCGTCGGAGACTTCCCCGGATCGGCAGAGGGTCTCCTCGACTCGCTGAGCCGCGTCCCCACGCAGATGATCCCGATCTCCGAGTTCGGCAAGCTACTCGCCTCCGCGCAGCGCGGCTACTTCGAGCCGATCAAGACGCTCCTGACGGATCTCTGGGACTGCCTCGACGAAGAGACGCAGGTGCTCACGGAGAAGGGGTGGCGCGGGATCGACGAGATCGCGGTCAATGATCTCGTGTGGAGCATGAACCGCGAAACGGGTCTGCTGGAGATGACCCCGGCTCTCGATGTCGGTGTTCGTGATGTACGCGCAGGTGAACGCATGTTCACGTACGAATCGACCCGGAGCAACTTCCGCACGACGGAAGGCCACGACTTCTACGTGCGCGCAGACCCGTCCGATTCGGGGCTGACGCGGATCAAGGCGCGCGATCTCGCGGGCTGGGAAGATGCGTACTTCTTGCCCGTCGCTTCGGAGACGGCCACCCCCTTCGCGGGTGTCCCGTACACGGACGACGAGCTTCGATACGTCGCTTGGACGACGGCGACGCGGCTGTTCCAGCGTCGCGGCGACTCGATCACGCACCCCGTCGCGAAGGCTGCGGAAGTGGACGAGATCCGCGAACTCCTCCAGCGGCTCGACTTCCCGTTCACCGAACACGTCATGCAGCCCCGCACGGGCGGCGGACCCCGTCAGGTCTTCACTGTCCTGCGCGAAGGGACGCCATATCCGCGCATCCCGACGCTGGAAGCCTTGACACGTCAACAGTTCGACGTCCTGTGGCGCACGCTCGTGAAGGCGAATGGAACGGCAGACGCGGGGTCTTCCTACGGCGTACTGTGGTCGGGCTCGAAGGAACTGGTGGACGCGCTTTCCGCGATGGCGACGCTTCGCGGTTTCGCCGTCACCTGCGCGGAGCGGCCGATGCGGTCGGGCCACACGCTGTACCGGATGAACCTCCGCGACACGAAATGGTTGCAGTTCCAGCCCACGCGCTGCGGCGACCGCTTCCGCCTGACGCCGGCCCGTGCAGGAGAGCGCGTGTGGTGCGTCACGACGGCCCTCGGCACGCTCATCACGCGCCGGAAGGGGAACGTCACGATCCTCGGCAACTGCGGCTCGACGCAGCGGGCAAAGGCCAACAACAAGATCGTGCGCATCGACAACCCGCGCCTCTCGATCTCTGGCGGCTGCTCCATTCCGTATCTTGAGAAGCACACGCTCGCGGAGGACTGGACAGGTGGCTTCATGGGCAGATGGCTCGTCCTGCACGGCTACCGCGAGCGGCTCGACCCGGATCCTGTAGGCGATCCTACACTTCGCCAGCCCCTCATCGACTGGCTCGCGCGCCGCATCGACAAGAAGGCGGGCTGGTGCATCGGCCTCGATAACGAAGCCCGCGAGTTGTGGAACGAGTGGTTCAACGACGTGATGGGGCGTAACCTCCCCTCCACGATCGTCGGCATCCGCTCTCGCGCGCCTACGATTGCCCGCAAGGTCGCGCTCCTCTACGGGTGGGACTATGGCCCTGCCTCGGACGGCCAGCAGTGGCTGATGTCTACGCGTGAACTCCTCCCCGCGATCCAGTTCATCGAATTGCATATCAAGAGCCTCGTCTCGCTGTCGAAGGTTCTCGCGGAGCACTCCGACGCCCGTATCCGTCGCACCGTCATCGAGGCCCTCCGGGAGTGCGACGGCGCGGGGACGCTCGGCGAAGTTCTCCTGAAAACGAAGATGAAGAAGCGCCCCATCGCAGAGACGCTGGATGCGTTGTGCGAAGAGGGCACCGTCGTCCGCGACCAGACCGCGATGGGCATGATCTTCCGCCTCACCAACCCCTTCGGCTGTTGAGTAGCACGGCTCACGCGGGCATCCGCTGAACGAAGAAGAGCCGCCCGCTGAACGGACGGCTCTCTGAACACTTGACCCCCTACGCGGCGCTACTTGAGTCCATCGAGCAGCGCCGCATCGCTTGGCGAGTTGCGCGGGAGACCGATGCGCGGAGGTGGCAGATCCTTCTCATCCACGATGGGCTGTGCGAACCGGCTGACCTTGGGCGCGGGGGCCTCTTCCGCGACCGGCGCGGATATAGGCGCGGATTCGGGCTGCGCCTGTCCTCGCAGCGGCGCGAGGGTCGCCTCCAAATCGAACACGTTTTCATCCACTACGTCCGCGCCCGTAACCGTGTTCGCGACGTCCAGGAGGCGCCGCAGATCCCCGATGCGGACGGGCGTGATGCCGCCTTCCACGTCCGGGAGGAGCGGCTGGGTCTTCTTCGGCTTCCCCGTATCGGGCGCGGCCCATGCCATCAGGGGGCGGAGGTCATCTGCCTCGACCTGCGTAGAGGTGTTCTGCAGGTCCCTGTGGCGCAGGAGGATCAGCGGGCCTCTCTTACTGGCCGCAGCCGTCAAGTCGCCCCACACCGCGTCCCGAAGCACCGCAGCGGGTATCCTGCGCACCTGTACGAGATACCGAACCGCGCGCGCCACCTCCTCGGGGAGAGAGAAGCCCTTGACCGGCGCGGCCCCATTCCGGAGCGGCAGTCCCGCCCGCGCAGGCCGCAGGGCTTCCGGCGGAGCCACGCCCCCCGAAGCGATGACGGAGTCGCGGTACGCGTTCCACGCCGCCCGCACGGTAGACCGGCTCAACGCATCGACGTTGAACTCGATGTACGCCGTGAGGGTCTCGGTGGTCGGCACGTCCACGTTGGACCGCACGGCGCGGACATGGCTGCAATAGTTCTTGATCGTCTGCGGCGTCAGCCCGCGGTCCTGCAGGTACTCGGTGAATTCGAGAAGGTCGGTCATCTTGTGGCGGCCCATTGGTACTCCATACGGGGGTCGGGGTGCCCATACTTTATAGCACGGCATGGCACAGAACGCAAGTATTGGATTCGAGAATTCGTAACAAGGGCACCTCCGCATTACGAATCCGTCGGAGCTTTTGGAGATACTCCAGCATCTACGCCATCAATAGATTAGAATATGGGTGTATCCTAAAGAAATGTATTTGCAATCCCCCTATACCCTCAAGGGGCGCAAGGGGGCAGAGGGAAGAGAGAGAAATAGAGTAGGATATAGGATATAGTTATTTTAGTCCCATATATACGTATTACCCCTTCCTCCCCCGCCCCCCTTGTTGGTGTTAGAGCGAATCGCAAATAGGTTTCTTTAGGATACACCCATATTCTATTCTATTCGCGGCATAGATGCTCTCGGATCTCCAAAAGTGGGTGAAGATTCGTACTGGCGGTCGAAATCCGCAAGTACGAATCCGCAGGGGCGCATCGCGCTATTGCCGACCGTCCATCTACGTGATACGGGCTGGGCGGAGGGTATAGAATCATGGGTTGTTGGACTTCGGCCTGCGCTCTTTCCGGTTTGACGATCCCGTACACGGCGGGCCGCGTCGG
>JBEIUO010000354.1:0-3905 GCA_040374335.1 Phycisphaeraceae bacterium | reverse complement strand
GGCGGTGAGTGCGATGATGGGGAGGGGGCGGTGCGCGGCGCGTTCTTTTTCGATCTCGCGGATGCGACGGGTGGCGTCGAAGCCGTCCATTTCGGGCATCTGGCAGTCCATGAGGACGAGGTCGAAGTCACCGGACATGGCGCGTTCGACGGCGGCGCGGCCGTTGCCGACGAGTTCGCACTTGATGCCGCGTTCGGTGAGGAGTTCGCTGACGACGATCTGGTTGATCTCGTTGTCTTCGGCGACGAGGACGCGGATCTGTCGTGCGGGCGTGGCGTCGGTGGGGGCGGAGTCTGTTGCGGGGCGGGCGGGGGCCTCGGAGCGGGCGTTGGGGAGGACGACGGAGGCGGTGAAGGTGGAGCCCTTGCCGGCTTCACTGGAGACGGCGATTGTGCCACCCATCATTTCGATGAGTTGCCTGCAGATGACGAGGCCCAGGCCGGTGCCGCCGTACTTGCGGGTGGAGGACTGGTCGACCTGCGAGAAGGACTGGAAGAGTTTCTTCTGGTCGGCGGGTGAGATTCCGCATCCGGTGTCGGTGACTTCGAGGCGTAACTCGGTGGCGGCTGAGTCGCGCGAGATGAGCGAGAGGGAGATGGAGACGCCGCCACGTTCGGTGAACTTGATGGCGTTGCCGATCATGTTGAGGGCGACCTGGCGGAGGCGGTCGCCGTCGCCGCGAACGAGCTGGCGGGCGGGGTTCTCGGCTTTGACCCGGAGGTAGATGCCCTTCTTGCTGGCGAGGGGGCGGAGGAGTTCGGCACCGTCGGCGACGATCTGCGCGGGGTCGAGCACCTGGTCGGCGAGCTGCATCTTGCCGGCCTCGATCTTGGAGAGGTCGAGGATGTCGTTGATGATGGTCATCAGCGACTCGCCGGAGTGGCGGATGATGGAGATGAACTTGCGTTGCTTGTCGTCGAGGTTGGTCTTGAGGAGAACGTCGGTGGCCCCGATGACGCCGTTCATGGGCGTGCGGATCTCGTGGCTCATCTTGGCCATGAACGTGCTCTTGGCGGCGGAGGCGGACTCGGCGCGCTCGAGGGCTTCGGAGAGCTGCGAGGTGCGTTGGGTGACCTGTTGCTCGAGGTTGGCGTTCTGGTTCTCGAGGCGCAGGTGGAGGTCCTGCATTTCGTTGTTGGAGATTTCCTGCGAGCGTTCGAGGAGCGCGCGGTCCATGTCGGCCTGCTCGTAGGTGCGGGAGACGACGGTGAGCAGCGAGGCCCACGCCGCGGGGTTGATGCCCGTGGAGCTTTCGTCGAGTCCGAGGCGTTTGAGCTGGCGGGCGAGGACCGGGTGCACGTTACTCTTCCCAGATGGCGGTGACTGTCATGGTCTGGTTGTGGAGGGAACACCAGCCGGAGGTGGAGGGCGCGAGTTCGCCGTAGGAATAGAAGCCGGTGAGGATGCCGCCCGGGGGGAGGCAGTCCTGGAGGTTCTCTGCTTCTTCGACGGCGCGGGGGCCGAGGACGAGGCGGCGGCCGACGCAACTGACGGCGATCATGAGGGGCTGGGTAGAGGCGTTGCCGGTGGCGTCGGTGCCGGCCTCGGTGGCGGCGCCGACGAGGCGGTCGGGGTTGGCCTTCATGAACATCCCGCGAGCGCCCTGGGGGATATCGCCGGCGAAGGTCATGGACTGGTCGTTCTCGTTGACGCTGAGGATGGTGCGAACGAGACCGTGCTCGGGGCTGTCGGGCATACTGATAGAGAGGGGGAAGAGGAGCGCGGTGGCGGGGAGGCCTGAGGCACGCTCGCCCAGGTACTTCTTGTAGACCTCGAGTGCGGGCTGGTTGTCGAGCTTGAAGAGGACGTTGTTGCGGGACTCGGTGATGGTCCGCTGGATGCCGAAGACGTCCCAGCCGCCACGGGTGCCGTGGCCGATGCGGACACGGTCGCCCTTGAAGCCGACGGCGACGACGCAGTTCTCGGCGATTTCACCGTTCTTGAGGAGCCAGGTGTTCTGGAAGCGAGAGCCATCGCCGGCGAGACCGCCGGTGATGACCACGTCTTTGCCGAGCACCTCGGTCATGCCCTTCACGAGGTCGCTGCCGTTGACCTTGAGGCCGTCGGAGAGAACGAAGACGCCGGCGAGGCCGTCGCGTTTGAGTTGTTCGCCGAGCGCGCGGCCGGCGAGGAGTGAGTCGGCGGCGGAGCGCACCGGGGCGGTGGCGAGGGTGAGGTCGGTGTGGAGGAACTTCTTGACGGCGACGCTGATGGTGGTGTCACCGAGGGAAGCGCCGAACATGTGGCCGCTGGTGGAGCATCCGAGGACGGTGCTGTCGGGGAAGGCGGCGTGGAGTTTCTGGAAGGCGGGTGCGGACTTGTCGACATCGGCACCAACGAAGGCGAGGACGAGGGTGCGTGTCGAGTTGAGCGGGTGGGGGCCTGCGGGGAGGCCGGAGCCGTCGGGGTGGAGTTCGATCGAGCCGGTGGTTGTGGTGGTCTGTCCGAGCATGGTACCTCCCGAGGGGCGGCGGATTGCCGCGCACGGGGTGAACATCGGCGGGGATGGGGTCTGGGTTGGGATTTGGCAAGGGTGAGGATGAGAATCGGCGGTGGGATGTGCGTTTGGTAACGCTGGTTCGGGTGGGATCTGGTTATCCGGTCTGGTATGCTGTGGGGATGAAGACGTCCCGAGGCCCAGAGCGTGGATTTACGCTGATCGAGCTGCTGGTGGTGATCGCGGTGATCGCGTTGCTTATCGGGCTCTTGTTGCCGGCGTTGGGGTCGGCGCGGGAGAACGGTCGGAAGACGCGGTGCCTGTCGAACGTGCGACAGTTGTGCCTTGGGGCGAACTCGTACACGGGGGACAACAAGCGCGAGGTGTACCTGCCGACGATCTTCTCGTTCGAGGACAACGTGGGGTGGTTGTTCCCGCAGTACATCGATTCGTACGCGGTGGCGATCTGTCCCGCGACGCGGAACAAGGTGCGTGAGAACTTCATGCTGAGCGAGCAGCCGGAGTTCGCCGATGCGGTGCAGTTGTACGGGCGGGACTTCCTGTACGACTTGTTCTGGAGTGCGAGGGATCGGATCGACGAGGTGGGGGGGCATTCGTACGAGACGTTCGCGTGGTGGGACGAGGGGAAGTACCCGGATGGGACGCTGGTCTCGGGTCGGAACAAAGGGACGATCGGTTCGCAGCTGGGGTTCCGGACACCGCCGGGTGGCGAGGCGACGTTGGATGCGCCGACGACGAGCCTGCTGAAGACGGCGGTGACGGTGCAGTTCCCGTCGCGGACGATGCTGGTGCTCGACAACGACAACGACGAGAGCATCTCGCCGTTGATCGGCAGGCAGGACGGCGTGAACAACTACCCGGACGCGTGGAACAACCACAAGGAGACGGGTGTGAACGTGGGGTACTGCGATGGTTCGGCCAAGTGGGTGGCGACGAACAAGCTGATCGACGAGTACATGGGCGCGGCCGAGGCACCACCGACGAACTACGCGCAGGTGTCGTTGTACCGGCGGCGCACGACGACGCACGCGGGGGCGTCGATCCCGTGGTACTACCTTCCGTGATGGTGGGCTGACTCAGCCGACGCCGGGGAGGTTCTGCTCCATCCAGTCGTCTTGGCGCAGGACCGACTCGCGGTTGAGGCGGTCGCGGTTCTGAGAGCGGCGCTGCGCGGCGGTGAAGAGCGAGCGGAGCAGCGGAGAGGACGTGAGCTCGCGGCGGCCGGACCGACTCTTGAGGAGGCGGGCGAGGGGGCGCATGTTCTTGACGAGGAGTTCGTCTTCGAGGGAGACGAAGATCTGCGAGGAGCCGGGGTCGCCCTGTCGGCCGGCACGGCCGATGAACTGGCGGTCGACGCGCTTGGCGCCGTGCATCTCGGTGAGGATGACGTGAAGGCCGCCGGCGCGACGCGCGGCGAGGTCGAGGAGGATGTCGGTGCCGCGACCGG
>JBEIUO010000422.1:0-3502 GCA_040374335.1 Phycisphaeraceae bacterium | reverse complement strand
TCTTGTGCACCAGGAGCCTCCGCAGCCAGAGTCGCGTGACGACGCCGCGGAGCTTGAGTCCTCCAAGTGAACAACGGCGCAGAAAGAAAGCCGGGAGCACGAGGCTCCCGGCTTTGTGTGAGTCGGATACGATCCCGACGGATGTAGTGCGATTCAATAAGCGCCGACAGCGGAGACCTACTAGGCCAGCGAGGCCAAGGAGGCCCATGGAGCCGGGGGTGGGGACGCCGGTGATCTCGACGTTGTCGATACGGTTGCTGCCGGTGGCCGCGCCAGCGACGAGCGACTGGAAGCGGAAGAGCACCGAGGCCTGGTTATCCGCGCCGGGAACGCCGACGCTGGACGTGTAGATCGAGTTACGGCTGCCGCCGCTGGACCACGTGCCCGGGGAGCCGCCGCCACCGGACTGGAGGACCGTGTACGTCGAGAGAATGGTCGTCCAGTTCGCGCCGCCGTCGGTGCTCATGACGAGCGTGAAGGAGGCGGGGCCGGTGGAGCTGCGGGCCTGGTCCCAGCTCAGGTTGATGCCGGTGAAGCCGACCGTCGAGACCGAAGCCTGGTAGTAGTCGCCCGCGCTCCAGTTGTTGCTGGAGAACGCGTACTGCGAGCCGTTGCCCGCGGGAGAGGTGTAGGTCGCGGCGGGGTTCGAGTGAACGCTGGATAGGTCGCTGCCGGCGGTGAGCAGGCCGGTGTCAGCCGCGCCGGCGCTGTACGTCAGGCCGGTGGGGACGTTGCCCGCGCCGGTGGGGAAGGGGGTGACGATGTTCCAGAGCGCGATCACATCGGCGGACGCGATCGACCCAGCGACGGCCATGACAGCCGCGCACGCAGCAAGACGGTAACCCATTGAACTGTCCTCTCTCTGCTCAACTCCCGACGACAGGAGATCAGGGCGGAAACCCGATCCGGGCCGCGAGCACCCACCCGCCACCCAAGGCGGTCCCTTTCGTACGTGGGGGAAGCATATCTGCTTCGCCGCACCTTAACAACAGTCGGGAGGCGCAAACTGACTGCCGGAGGGCGGTTTTCGCCCGAGAACCACGGGCCGGGGAGGGGTCCGGGATCAATCGACGGGGTCGGCGGGGAGGGGGGATATCCGGCTGAGGCGGTGCTGGGTGTAGAGGATAAGGCCCGCCCCGGCGATAGCGAGGATGCCCACAGCCCACTGCGCGGGGGAGAGTCGCTCGCCGAACACGAAGAACGAGACGATGGAGACGGTGATCGGCTGCAACTGGACGACCCCGGAGGAGACCGCGAGCCCGAGCCGGTTGATGCAGGCGTAGTAGAGCGTGTGGCCGATGCCGATGCCGATGATGGCGGAGAGGAGAACGAAGAAGATCTTAGTGCCGCCGAGGTCGAGCAGGACCATGCCGGCGCGTTCGCCCCAGATAAACATGCACGTAAGGAGGGCCACCCCGGTGTACTGGCTGACCGCGCTGAACGCGGTGAACGCCGGGATTCCCGTCATGTACTTGCGTACCGCGAGCGCGTAGGCGGCGTAGAGGAATCCGGCCCCGACCGCCAGAGAGACGCCGATCACGGGGCGATCGCCCCCGCGGGCCTCGAAGAGGCCTCCGTCCTTGAGCATCAGCACCGAGAGCGTTCCCGCGAGAACCATGGTGACGCCGACGATATAGCCGGCGGACTTGACGACGCGTCGCTCGGACGGAAAGAGCCGAACCGT
Source organism: Phycisphaeraceae bacterium (assembly GCA_040374335.1). GTDB lineage: Bacteria > Planctomycetota > Phycisphaerae > Phycisphaerales > UBA1924 > JBEIUO01. The sequence continues at coordinate 1,818 of JBEIUO010000422.1, read as the reverse complement.
GCCGAGCGTGAGGAAGATGATCTGGAACCGAAGGCTGAAGGTCATGAGCCCGGGGCTGATGAAGTAGGGCGCGAGGCCGAAGCAGATCTGCGCGAGGATGTTGAAGAAACTAGGGACGAGCGCGGCCCGCCAGAGCCCCTTGGGAAGTGACCCGCGGTACGCGCCCCAGAGCAGCACGGGGAGCCACATGAACGCGGAGAAACCGTACCGCCAACCGTTTGCGGTCCAGCCGTCGATGTCGTCCTTGAACCAGCGCAGGAAGATCGGGATGCTCGTCCAGCCCGCGAGGGTGAGGAGGATCATCACGGCGCCGTCGAAGCCGGCGGATCGGGTCGGCGCGGATGTGTTGGGATCGCTCAAGGCTTGGTGCCGTCCTTGTGAAGCGAGCGGAGGAGTTCCGCTCGGGCGAGAGCGTAGGCGAGAAGGGGCGTCACCCCGTTTCTCGGAGGATCGCGGGCGGCGCTACGATTCCCCCGCACGGCGAACCTCACGGAAGCCCCATGAGCAAGATCTCCATCCTCATCGTCGACGACCACGCGATGGTCCGCAAGGGCCTCCGCATGACGCTGGAGAGCCAACCGGACTTCGTGGTGGTGGGCGAAGCGGGCACGGTCCACGACGCCCTCGATGTCGCCGCCAAAACCCGCCCCACGATCATCACCCTCGACCTCACCATGCCCGGTCCCTCCGGCGTCGCCTCGGTCGAGCGCCTGCGCAGCGCCGTACCGGGAGCACGCATCGTCGTGGTCACCATGCACGACGATCCCGCGTACGTCCGCAGCGCAATCGCGATGGGCGCGGCGGGCTACGTCAACAAGAGCGCGGCGGATACCGAGTTGATCTCCGCGATCCGAGCGGTATCGCGCGGACGCGTGTTCATTGACGTAGGAGATGCCGCGACGCTCGAGTCGATTCTCTCCCCCGCGGCACCAACACACGGGAAGAGCCCGCTGGATTCGCTGAGCGACCGCGAGCGTGAGGTGCTGGGACAGGTGGCACGCGGGTACACCAACCAGCAAATCGCGGACGAGATCGGGCTGAGCGTGAAGACGGTCGAGTCGTACCGCGCCAGGCTCATGAAGAAGCTCGGGCTGAAGGAACGCGCGGACTTGGTCCGCCTGGCGCTTGATATGGGCTTGATGTAATCGAACGCGCGAGGCGGGTCGGTCCAGTCTCGGACCGACCCGGCCTCGCACTGGAGGGGAGACCGGAGCAAACCGCAGTGCACGGTGAGGCAGAAATACCACAACTGCGGACATTCCGCCAGCCGGGGCTATCAGGGGCCCCCGCGGCACCCGCGCCGCCCTCGCCTGCTCGAGCGCACCCGGGAGAAACCGGGGCAAACAACCGAGTCGGCTCTCGCCGCCGCCCATCCCCGCCAACAATCAGCCCATGAAGCTCATCAAACGACTCCTGCTGGTCGCGTTCGTCCTCGTCCTCCTTCTGGTCGGCGGGGTGATCTTCGGGATTTCCCGGATCGACAGCCTCGCAAAGGTCGCCATCGAGAAGGGTGGCACCAAGGCCACCGGCGCAACGACGACAGTCGGCGCGGTGAACATCGGGCTCACCTCCGGTGAGTTCGCGATGACCGATCTGAAGATCGCCAACCCCGCGGGCTTTCAGTCTCCGCAGTTCTTCAGCCTCGGCAAGACCGGCCTGAAGGTCGCGGTCGACAAGCTGCGGGGAGACACCATCGAGCTGCCCCTCCTGTCGCTCGAGAACGTCGCCGTCACGCTCGAGCGGCGTGATGGAAAGACGAACTACAACGCGATCCTGGAGAACATCAACAAGCTCAAGGGTGATTCCGCGAAACAGCCC
>JBEIUO010000116.1:0-6845 GCA_040374335.1 Phycisphaeraceae bacterium | reverse complement strand
TTGCAGCGGGTGGCGGAGATCAGGCTGGAGATGGTGTGCTCGAAGGCGGCGTTGCCGCTGGCGATCGAGACGCTGAAGGGGTTCCATCCGTATGAGGAGCCGGCGATTGACGTGTACGAGTTGCTGCCGCGACCGGATCGGTACGTGGGACCTGGGCGGCGGCTGGTGCTTGATCATCCGGCGACGGTTCGGCAGTTGGCGGAGCGGTTGAAGAAGTTCCTGGGGATCGGTGATGTGCGTATTGCGCTGCCGGGGGAGGATCGGCCGGTGAGCAAGATCGGGGCGTGCCCCGGGTCGGGCGGGTCGCTGGCGGGGCTCGCGCGCCAGGAGCAGTGCGAGGTGTACGTGACGGGGGAGATGAATCACCACGAGGTGAAGGCGATGGTGCTGTCGGGGATGGCGGTCATTCTCGCGGGGCACACGAACACGGAGCGTGGGTACCTGCCGTTCCTGCGTCAGCGGATGCTGCGTGAGGGGTTCGCGGTGCCGGTGGTGGTGGCGACGAGCGATCGGGATCCGTTGATCACGGTGTAAGGAAGGGTCGGGAGCGATGCTGGCGATATTGACGGCGATGCCTCAGGAGATGGAGTTTCTCTGCGGACTCGTGGAGAGCCGCACGACGTGGACCATCGCGGGGCGCGAGGTGACGCGCGGGACGCTGTGGGGGCAGGATGTGATGCTCGCGTTTTCGCGGTGGGGCAAGGTTGCCGCGGCGGCGACGTCGGCAGCGATGCTGACGGCGGAGCGGCCGACGCGGGTGTTGTTCTGCGGGATCGCGGGGTCGCTGCGGGATGATCTGAAGGTGGGGGACATGGTGATCGCGCGGCGGTTGTACCAGCATGATCTGGACGCGTCGCCGTTCTTTCCGCCGACGCAGGTGCCGCTGCTGAATCTGTCGGCGTTGCCGGCGGACGACGCGATGTCGAAGGAGTTGAACGCGGCGGCGGGGGTGTTCTTCGCTGAGGACTTCGAGACGGCGGTGGGGTCTCACGCGGCGCGACTGGGGGAGGGGCGGCGGAGCGTGATCGCGGACATCGCGACGGGCGATGTGATTGTGGCGAGCAAGGAGGCGCGGGCGCGGGTGCGGCGGGTGGTGCCGACGGCGGCGTGCGTGGAGATGGAGGGCGCGGCGGTGGCGCAGGTCTGCCACGAGTTCGGCGTGCCGTTCGCGTGCATGCGGGTGATCTCGGATGCGGCGGACGAGACGGTGCATCAGGAAGACGTGATGATGATGGCGACGCTGGCGGGCAAGTACACGGCGGGGGTGCTGCGTCGGTGGCTGGTGGGGTGAGCGCGGTGGGGGCGTGTTGCGCGGGTGTTACGGGCGCGGCGCTGGATGGAACGTAGTCTCCTTGTGTCACAAGGAGTCTCGCCATGAAACTGACGTCGATCGTTCCGGCCGTGTCGCTCGCGCTGTTGACTTCGATGGCCTGCGGGCAGGCCGTTGAGGTGAAGGGGGTGGTGGACGCGGTGACGGTGTACCGCGGGCAGGCGCTGGTGACGCGTGAGGTGCCGGTCGCGGCGCATGTGGGGACGTTCGAGATCCTGGTGACGGACCTTCCGGCGCGGGTGATCGCGTCGAGCCTGCACGCGGATTCGCCGGACGGGGTTCAGGTGCGGAGCGTGCGGTATCGGACGCGGCCGATTGCGCACGATGTCCGCGAGGATGTGCGGAAGCTGGATGAAGCGATCGCGGCGTTGGCGGACCGGCAGGTGGCGCTCGCGCGGCGTGGGGAAGTGATCAACGACAACAAGGCGTACCTCACGAGCCTGACGGCGTTTGTCGCGCCGACGGCGCAGACGGAGCTGACGCGGGGCGTGCTGAACGCGCAGACGCTCGAGCAACTGAGCACGTACATCACCGGCGAACGCGAGAAGCTCTCCACACAGGAACTGGAGCGGCTGCGGGAGACGCAGAGGGTGGAGGCGGAGATCGCGCGGTTGAACCTGGAGAAATCGACGATCACGAACGGCTCGCAGAAGGTGCTGCAGGAGGCGGTGCTGATCGTGTCGGGCGCGGAGAAGGGTGGTGTGGTGAAGCTGCACTACCTCGTGGATGGCGCGACCTGGGAGCCCTCGTACACGGCGCGGGCGGATCGGGGTGACATGACGCTCGAGTACTACGCGTCGATCGAGCAGATGAGCGGCGAGGACTGGGGCGATGTGCGGATGACGCTGTCGACCGCGACGCCGACGCTGATGGCCTCGGGGCCGAAGCTGACGGCGATGAAGGTGTCGCTCTCGCAGCAGGCGGCGGAGGCGGCGATGATGCAGGCACAGTCGGGGTACTTCGGGGCCAAGGCGGAGCTCGCGCGTCGGCAGGACGAGGTGAACATGAGGCGGAACCTCGCGCTCGCCGCGACACCGGCGGGCGATGTTGCCGGGGGGATGACGGTGCACATGATCCGCAGCGAGACGGACGCGAAGCTGAACGAGTCGGCGCTCTCGATGCAGGTGCTGGACTTGGTTGCGGGCGCGCGGGATGACCGGAGCGCGGGTGGGCGCGGGGGGGAGACGAAGGACGCGCGGCGGGAGGGGTTGAGCATCACGTACGCGCTGCGGGATCGGACGTTCTTGCCCAGCCGCGCAGATCGGCAGTTGGTGCAGATCGCGTCGATGCCGATGAAGGCGTCGTTTGCTAAGGTGGCGACGCCGGTGCTGACGTCGTTCGTGTACGACGAGGCGAGGATGACTAACGACAGTCAGATGGTGCTGCTGGCGGGGCCGCTGACGGCGTACAACGCGGGCGCGTTCGTGGGGTCGTCGGACTTGCCGACGGTGCTGGTGGGCGAGAGCTTCGTGGTGGGGCTGGGGATTGACTCGTCGCTGCGGGCGACGCGTGAGCTGGTGTCGCGGACGGAGGAGATCCAGGGGGGCAACCGGGTGGTGGCGATCACGTACCGGCTGGGGATCGAGAACTTCGCTGCGGCGCCGGCGATGGTGCGGGTGTTCGATCGCTTGCCGATGAGCGCGGACGATCAGGTGCGGGTGACGCTGGCCAGTGGCCCGGATCTGAGCGTGGACGCGGAGTACGTGAAGACGCAGCGGAAGGAGAACATCCTGCGGTACGACGTGCAGGTCGCGCCCGCGAGTTCGGGATCGACGGCGGCGGAGGTGCTGTACACGTTCCGGATGGAGTACGACAAGCAGATGAACCTAGTCGGGATGTAGGCCTTCCGTGCGGGCGTGGTGCGCGGTAGGATGGGGGCATGGGAAGGTCGATCGATCTGGCGCGGCGGGAGTTGCTGGTTGGGGCACTGGGTGCCGCGGCGGCGGCGTTTGTCGTGTTTGGCCCGCGGGGGAAGCGTGAGGTTCCGGCGGGTCGGATGGTGGTGGATTACTGGGAGAAGTGGACGCAGCACGAGGGTCGTGCGATGCAGGACGTGGTTGACGCGTTCAATGCGTCGCAGGACCGCGTGTTCGTGCGGTATCTGGTGACGGCGGGGGTTGATCAGAAGGCGCGGATCGCGATCGCGGGGGGGTTGCCGCCGGACATCGTGGGGATGTGGAACTACAACGTGCCGGAGTTCGCGGAGACGGGCGCGGTGTACGCGTTCGACGAGTTGGCGGGCGGGGAGCGGATTCGGCTGGAGGATTATGCCGCGGCGATGCGCGGGATCCTGACGCACAAGGACGCGAAGGGCGTGGAGCGGATGTGGGCGGTGCCGAACACGGGCGGCACGATCGCGATGTACTACAACCGCGCGGCGTTCCGTGAGGTGGGGCTGGACCCGGATCGGCCGCCTCGGACGATCGGGGAGCTGGACGAGTACGCGAAGAAGCTGGACGTGATTGACTCGGATGGGACGATCCGGCGTGTGGGGTTCATGCACACGGAGCCGGGGTGGTGGAGCTTCATCTGGGGGCCGCAGTTTGGGGGGCGGCTGTACGACGCGGCGAGCAACACGTCGCTGGCGGACAGCGCGGAGAACGTGCTGGGCGCGGAGTGGGTGCAGTCGTACGCGAAGCGGCTGGGGGTGAAGGCGGCGATGAGCTTCAAGAGCGGGTTCGCGACGGAGTATTCCTCGCCGCTGAATGCGCTGCTGGCGGGGAAGGCGGCGATGGTGGTGCAGGGGCCGTGGTTGGCGAACGTGATCAACCAGTTCAAGCCGGATTTGGACTATGGGGTGGCGCCGATACCGGTGGCGGAGGGTTTGTACCGCGAGGGCGAGCCGATCGGGCTGGTCGAGAGCGACGTGCTGATGATCCCGCGGAACGCGCCGAACAAGGATGCGGCGATGGAGTTCGTGGCGTACACGCAGCGGCCGGAGATTGTGGAGCGGCTGAGCATGGCGCACTTCAAGAACACGACGCTGGCGCGGGCGAGCGAGGCGTTTGTGAAGAACCACCCGAACCGCGGGATCGCGGTGTTCAACGCGATCGCGAACAGTCCGCGCGGGTACCTGGCGGCGCGGACGCGGGTGTGGCCGGAGTTCAAGGACCTGTTGGATGCGGCGCAGCAGCAGATCTGGAGCTGCGAGGAAGCGCCGAAGGAGATTCTGGGGCGCGTGCGGGAACGGAGCCAGTCTGCGATGACGCTGGCGGCGGAGCGGAGTGCGCGGCGGCGGGGGTAGTTACGCGCGGGAAGCGATGGTTACGGGGCGGGGCCACTCACCGGCACACTGACTCGACGAAGGCGGAGACTTCGTCGAGGAGTTTCTTGTTCTGCCAGTGGTGGCGTTCAAGGGCGATGTTGATGGCGGCGACGACCTCGGCGTTTGCGTGGTCTTCGGGGGGGAGCAGGTTGTGCTGCATCATCCAGAAGCTGACGGCGCACCAGGGCCAGAGGGGTGATTCGTCGGAGATGTGGCAAGTGGGGGGAGGGAAGCCGCCCGGGCCGCGGGTGCCGTTGATGTACTGGTGGATGTGCTGTCGGGAGCGCCCGGTGCGGCGGGCGATTTCGGAGGCTGTGACGAGGTTGCACTCGTCGACCTGAACGATCTGAATGGGCAGGTGCGAGCGTTGGACGTCGTGGATGGCGGAGAGGATGGCGTCTTTGAGCGAGGGGGCCGTTCGGCTGAACTCGAGGTAGAGCACGCCGCGTTGGATGCTGGGCGTGGCGTCGTCGCAGCCTGCCTCGAAGAGCGCGTTCATCGCGGCGTCGGTGAGTTCGGGGAGGCCGGTTGCGACGAGGGCGAAGTCAAACTCGCGCTGAGGGTTGTCGGTGGGCATGGGTGCTACTCCGGCTGGTTGCGATCCGGGTGGGATGGCATCGCGGCATGCGGGCAGCGGTCGATGGCGCGTTTGATGTGGCGAGCGTGGTTGCTGGCGTTCTTTGGTGTTGAGTACACGCCGACTTGGCAGCCGTCGCGGGAGGCCTCGGTGCAATAGAGGCGGCACCAGTTGTGGCCGGTCCCCATGATCACCCTCCAACCGAGTTTCTCGGCGTAGCGCACGGCGGCTTCCACCTCGGAAGACGTGTGCCTTGGTCTGTTCGACATACCGTACCCCTCCGTTGACAAGTGTCAAGCAAAATCGCGTGATTCGGGGTATACTACCAAACAAAATAGGTATTTTAACCTTTCGTATACCAATTAGTGGGGTTCTTGGCTCGTTGGGGCGCGAGTTGCCGGGCCGCGCGGGAGCGGGGACGGATGGTGAGGCGTCGCGTGCGTGCGTGCGCAGCGCACGATGTTCACGGGGCGGGACGCCCCGTGAACGCTTTGGCTGGAAAGCCAAAGCTACGGCCAGAGCTACGTCTGATCAGCAGCCGCTATCCCACGCTCCGAAGAACGAGATGATGTCGTCGCCGTCGGTGCCGCCGTCGCTGTTGAAGTCCGCGTTGCTGACGTCCCAGTCGGTGAAGTAGGCGATGACGTCGTCGCTGTCGACGCCGCCGTCGTAGTTCCAGTCGGAGGGGCAGAAGGCGTTGGGTTCGTAGAAGACCGTGACGGAGCCGTTCCACGTGGCTTCGGTGCCGCTGGCGGCGTCGTTGAAGCCCTCGAAGAGTTCGAGCGTGATCAGGCCGTCGCGGAGTTCGAGCCCGTTGGCGAGCTCGGTGAAGAGGATGCGGCCGGTGAGTGGGCCGCCGGTGATCGAGAGGGGCGTGGTCTGGCTCGCGGCGGTGGATCCGGCGAAGAAGTCGCAGGCGAAGGGGCGGATGTCGAGCGCGCGGGTCGGGTCCGTCGCGGTGAGCCCGATTGTGGCTTCGCTCGCGTGGCTGAAGCCGCTGGTGGTCGCGGCGAGGTTCCACGACACGGCGGTGACGCGGGCGCCGGGCGCGGCGAGAAGCGTGAGTGTGGTGTTGCCGGAGTCGCCGGGGCCGGCGGCGCTGTGGCCGGTTGTGATCTCGAAGACCACGGACTGCCCGTGGGCGGCGGAGGCGAGGAGGGATGCAAGGAGCGTGGTGAGGAGGGTGCGCGTGTTCATGTGTGGGTGCTCCTTGGTGATCACGGGTCGACCCGGAAGTTGCGCATCATGCCCATGTCCTCGTGTTCGAGGATGTGGCAGTGGGTGAGGAAGAGGCCGGGGTGCTTGTCGCGCTTCACGAGCACACGGACGGTCTCGCCGGGCATGATGAGGAAGGTGTCCTTCCAGCAGCCATCCGCGAAGAAGCCCTCGCGGACGGTGTTGTAGTTGGTCTGGCCGCCGGCGTTGACGGAGCGCGAGATGATCTGGAAAGCCGGGCCGTGCATGTGCATCGGGTGCGGCATCAGCGGCGTACCCGTGATGTTGGTGAACTCCATCAGGTAGAGGTCGCCCAGTCGGAAGGTCTCGTCGGGCTGGACGTTTTCCATCTCGAACGTGCGGCCGTTCATGAGGAACATGCCGGAGCCAAAGCCGATGTTGACGGGGCGCGGGGTGGTGGGGTTGACGGCGTCGTTGATGTTGTACGGGGTGAAGGG
>JBEIUO010000724.1:0-2107 GCA_040374335.1 Phycisphaeraceae bacterium | reverse complement strand
TCCCGGAAACCCCTCCATCATCCCGGTTTCTCGCCATTATCCGCCTGTATACGGTTACAGGGCTTTTCGCCGCGACACATTCAGGCGATACTGATCGACGCTCGGCCAACTCGGCCGCTCGGCCCCTTCGGAGAGGATCATCGTGAACACGCAGACACGGACGTTCGGAATCGCCTCGGTCCTGGCCGCGACATTCATCACCACGCTCGGCGCCTCCCACGCCTCCGCGCAGATCTCCGACGAGAATCCTCCCGTCATGCTCCAGTGGTTTGAGTGCCGCTGGCCCGACATGGAACGCCGCATGACCGACTGGTTCATGGCCGGCTACGGCTCAACGTGGCTCCCGCCCGTCTCTCGCGGCCGTGCAAACCCCAACACCAACTCCACGAGCGCGGGCTACGACGTCTTCGACCGCTTCAACCTCGGCAAGCCCGGCGAAGAAACCGCCTACGGCACCGAGAGCTACTTCGGCGCAGCCGTCGACGAGTTCCACCGCGCCAATGGCCTCGTCTATGTCGACATGGTCCTCAACCACAACGCAGGCCGTGATACGGGCTCGGGCTTTCAGGCCGCGGGCGGTTACCCCGGTTTCTGGATGAACCCTCAGAATCCCCTCCGCGACAAACTCCCCACCGACAACTGGGGTGATTTCCACAACGGCGTGTCCGGCGGCTACTACCAGAGCGAGAACCCCAACGGCGCCCGCTACTGCCTCCTTAAGGGCGACCTCGTCGCGCTCGTCGATATCGACCACACGACCAACCACCAGTTCATCCGACAGCCCGTCGCCGAAGGCAACCCGCTGAACATCCCCGCCGGTACGGTCTACAACCGCCCCGATCCCAAGAACGCACGCTTCTATCCCGACAACGCCCTCGGCACCGACACCATCAGCAACCCCGGCATGTGGTTCGCCGGCGCGCTCACCACCGGGATCTTCTCCTTCCCCTGCGATATCCCCGCACGCAACGAGCTCGCCTCGCAGCTCACCACCGGACGCTTCAACCTCGCCAATCCAATGGCCGGCGACCCCGTTCCCGAGAACGCCACAAGTTACCTCAACCGCTGGACCCAGTGGATGCTCGACGTTCACAACGTCGACGGATTCCGCATCGACGCCATCAAGCACATGCACAGTTGGTTCTACGACACCTACTTCGATTCCGTGGTTGCCAACCGCCGCCGCACGCCCGATGGTCGCTTCGTCACTCCCTACAGCGTCGGCGAGTGCGTCGACGGAAACGACTTCACCTACGACCGCTACATCCGCAAGCCCAACGGCCGCGCCTCCGGCCGCCTCACCGCCGGTGACGCCTTCGGCAACCGCGACGCCCTCGACCTCAACGGCGCCGGCGGCCTCCGCGATGTCGTCGCCGGATTCACCGACTGGAACGGAATGCTCGGCCGTCACCTCGACGGCACCGACGACGGCTTCCAGAACGGCTCCATCGGCGTCAACCACATCTTCAGCCACGACAACGGCAGCTCCGGCGACGGCGGCTCACTCCCCACCCTCCCCGGATACCAGGCCCAAGGCTGGTTCGCCCACTGCTACCTCGTCATGCGCCCGGGCCAAGCCAAGATCTACCACAACGCCCGCGGCGTCAACCGCACCGGCTCCGGCTTCTACCCCCGTGAAGGCCAGCCCCTCGCCCTCGGTTGGGATCCCTCGGCCAACGCCCTCAACCCAGTCCTCAGCAACCTCGTTCAGATCAGCAACTGGTACGGTCGCGGCTGGTACTACCCGCGCTGGACCGACAACGAAGTGCACATCTTCGAACGCGCCACCCCCATCGGTCCCAACCTCTCCGGCAACGTCCTCGTCGGCTGCAACCGTAGTTACTCCGGCACCGGCATCACCAGCTTCGACTCTCGCACGTTCAACACAGCCTTCCCCCAGGGCACTCGCCTCGTGGAACTCACTGGCAACGCCGCCAACGCGAGCGTCGACCCCCTCAACCAGATCCCCGAACTCATCGTCGTCGGGGCCAACGGCAGCGTCACCGTCCGCGTACCCCGCAACCAGAACATCAATGGCGTCACGCACCACAAGGGCTTCGTGATCTACGGCCCCGCCGTGCCAAACGGCACCGTCACCATCACAGGC
>JBEIUO010000096.1:0-7300 GCA_040374335.1 Phycisphaeraceae bacterium | reverse complement strand
GACCACACTCACATTCCTCGACTTCGCCGGCCGCCCCGCGCTCGAAGTGACCTTCGCCGAGAACGCACTCAACCTTCCTCCTTCTCTCGATCCCTCACGCCTCGGCCCCACCGACCCCATCCCCGACCCCGCGCTCTTCCTCGCGCTGAACCCGCCACCCACCTCCCTCGCCACAACCCTCTACGCGCCCGATGGCTCGGTCTCCGAGCGCCGCGCATTCGACGTCGCCTCCATCGTCCCCAACTTCGTCTCCACGTTCACGTACCTCGGTCGAGGTGGCCAAGCCGTCCTCTCCCACACCGTCGGCGGCACCGCCTCCCTCGGCATCCTCGACGGCGTCGGCCGCACCCGCTCCACCGCAACCATCGCCCCCGGTCGCGGCAACTCCGCCTACACCTACGAACTCGGCCGCACCGACTTCCGCTACGACGCCGACGGCAACATCATCGAAACCACCCGCTGGGAACGCACCTCTCCCAACGGCGACGCGCTCGACGAATCCAACGCCGTTGCCAGCCGAAGCCACCAGTGGTACGACAACGCCAAGCGCTCCGTCGCCTCCCTCGAACTCGGCTCCGAATCCGGCCAGTCCTTCACCAACACCCCCGCGCAGAACCGCTGGTCCCGTGAAGCAGGCCCCTTCGGTAACTCCAACGTTCGCCCGCGAATCGGGTGCAGCGACGCCGATCCAACCATCGACCCCGGCGCCCTCGACGACAAGATGTTCGACTACTGCGAGGACGCCGGCAACCTCGCCCTGCTCAACACCACCGGCCTCGCCGACGCCGGTCTTTTCTCCATCAACCGCTACAACAAGTCCGGCCAACTCACGCACTCACGCGATGTCTCCGGCTCCATCACCATCCAACGCTACAACCCCGCGGGGCGACTCGCGGCGAAGATCGAAAACGCTTGGGGCGACCCCGCGCAGCGCCGGACCACGCGCTTCCGCTACCAGCTCGGCCGCCTCGTCGAGATGACCGCCTCGCGCGACGCCAACGAATCACTCACCGAGCACACACACGTCGCGTACGGCGCTGCCGTCGTCGACGACGCCTTCACTACCGTCTCACGCAACAACGCACTCGTCGGCCGCCTCTACCTCCCGCACCCACAGACTGGGCTCTCACGCCTCGAACCCCGACGCTCCCTCGAACCCGGCGACTTCGCCTCCGCCCCCGCCATCACCCTCAAGTACACCTTCTCCGGCCAGATCGCCGAACGCATCGACGCCCGCGGCATCGCCTTCCGCTACCGCTACGACGATCAGTCCCGCCTTGCATCCATCGAAGTCGGTCACTACCGCGCGCTCCGCGCCGTCACCACCTTCATCCCAGGTCACCCGTCCTGGATGGCCCCCACAATCGCTACCCCGCAGGCCCGCGTCGCCTACGTCGAATACGACTACGACCCCCGCGGCAACATGTCCGGCGTCCGCGCCTACGACTCCCGCGAGCGCCGACGTGTTCTCTCGCACAACCGCTTCGACACCGACCTCCGCGGCAACCTCCTCGCCGAATACCAGGCCCTCGGCGCACTCGTCTCCGCCAAGACTCCTGCGGTCCGCTACCACTGGACCCACATCCCCGCCGACCTCCAGAACCCCGTTGCCATCGAGGCCGCCATCACCCGTCTCGCGGCGATCATCTACCCCGCCGCAGACAACGGCACGCCCGGCTCCACAGTCGGCCGTGACATCGAGTTCATCTACGGCGAGCAAGCCTCCCTCGACGCGCAGCTCAGCCGCGTCACGAGCCTACGCAGCGGAGGGGCAGAGGCCGCTGGCTTCGCGTACTCCGGTGAGTCCCGCCGCGCACGCCAAACCTGGGGCCGCGATCAGAACGGCGCACCACAACTCATCAGCGACCTCTCCCCACTCGCGCAAGGCCCCGGCTTCGCCGCCCTCGACGAACTCGGCCGCCGCACGAATCTCGCCGTCGCCAATGCCGCGGGCATCACGCAGTTCGCCGCGGCATACCGCTTCGATCGTGCGGGCAACCGCACGAGCGCGGTCATCACTCGAAGCAGCGCGGGCGGCATGCCCTTCGTGAACGACGCCAGCCAGCTCAACACCTACGACCAGCTGAACCGCCTCATCAGCACGCAACACGGCCCCGTGACGGTCGCGCCCAGCGGCGACGCATCCATCAACCCCGCCGCGATCATCCGCGAAGAACGCTGGTCCCTCGATCTCCTCGGCAACTGGTCCGGCAGCGGTGGGGGAGCGGGAACCACCGGGCCTCCGGGCCTGGAGCGCACGGGCAACCTCGATCAGCACGGCACGCTCTGGGCCCGCATCACGGCCAACTCCAACGTCGACTTCGAACGCATCACCCACGCCGTCGACCGTCGTAACGCGATCACGGCCATCGCTTCCGAGCGCGGCACCATCGGCGGTCCACCCGCGACACGTAACACCACAACCGTCTACGACGGCGGAGGCAACATCGTCTTTGACGGAGAACTCGTCTACATCTACGACGCATGGGCCCGCATCAGCGAGATCCGCCGCGGCACGCTGAACGCTTCAACCCCCGCACCCGATCCCGCCGCGGACGAACCCCCGAATCCCTACGCGCGCGTCACCGTCGGCGAGCTCGTGAAATCGCACACGTACGACGGCCTCGGCCGCCTCCTCACGACCACCACGCCGCTCCCCGCAGCGCCCGGCGTCGCCAAGCGAGCCCGCACCGAGCGATTCATCTACGACGGCGTGCGGCGAATCCAGGAGTACGTCAGCGAATCACCGCAAACGCCCAACGCGCCACCCACGAACCACCTCGAACGCGAGTACCTCTGGGGCCCCGGCGACGGCATCGCGGGCGTCGACGAACTCCTCGCGCAGTACGACACCACCGGCCGGGCATGGTGGGTCATCCAGGACGGCGGCGGCGACATCATCGCCCTCGCCGCGAGCGCCGATCAGCAACACCCCTACGCCCGCGTCGCCGCGCAGTGGCAGTACGACGCCTACGGCACAGTCACCGCTGCAGACCACTTCCTCACCCACCCACCGATGCACGCGGGCCACAAGGGTCTGTTCGTAGACCGCATCGACGCCGCGACAACCGGCACAACCCACGACGGCGACCCGATCCCCGACGGCTACGGCGGCTACACGATGACGGGCACTGACCCGCCGCGTCTGGCCCCCTACGCCCGCACGCTCTACCACGTCCGCAACCGCAACTACGCGCCGCATCTGGGGCGGTGGTTGCAACCGGATCCGAACGCGACGGGCCGAGACGTACTCGAGGCCAGTGTGTATGCAGGCCGCGGCTTTGGCGCGGCAAGCCTGGCGTTCGGGCTGGAGGAGATGTATGGGGATGGGGGGGGGGTGTACGGGTACCTTCGCAACTCTCCCTTGGACAAGATCGATCCTTTCGGCCTCTGGTCTGGTGGGTTCGCGATGGACTATCTGGAGGTTGGGTTTACAGTCGGTGCATACGCCGCCGAACTGACTGCAACCTACGCGGCGAATCAAGAATCGGATCTTGACTGGGCTCTCGATTGGGATCTCCCGGACACGATGCACACGCGGAGTGATTCGGACTGGATCCAGGAGATGTACGAGGAGCACGACTTTGCTTCCACGGTCAACAACTTCCCCATCCCGCTTCCGATCGACGTTGCATCTTCCACTTCCTACTACCGTGCAGGCTCGAAGGTGCTGAGCGCGATTCGCATAGGTGGAAAAGTTATCGAGAGCGGCGCGAAACACCACTGGTTCTTTCGCACCTTGACAAAGTGGAAGGGAGGTACCGAGGAAATCATGTCATACCTCCCAACCGCGCTCCATCGCCAAATGCACACATGGGTTGACCGGCGCGTACGGGGACTCCTGCCAGGGGCGCCCTCGATTTATCATCCGGGCGGCAAAGATGTCTGGCGCGAGTACATGGCGGTTCCGGGCAATGTGGAAAAGTACTTTCGTGCCCTTCGGCAGGCAACGCTAGAGTTTCTAAAGGGCAAGGTTGACGATATTCGCGAGGTTGAACGCATACTCGATGAGGCGGGGTTGGCGCCCTAAGGACTAGTTCATGGCCAGACACGAGACGCTTCTGCTCCTAGGCTCCAAGCACGGTCGTCTGTCGGAGCCGATCTGCATGACAGAGACTGAGGAGTGGGCAGAGCAGTTCACGCGACAGTACAGATGCACTGGCATAACGACGAGCGGAAAGCCATGCAGCTTCCCTCGCAGAGAGTATCAGGCCGCTCCATTGGCCGTGGAGCCGATGGTCTACGGCGACGATCGAGGATCCATTAGCAGTCTCTCCTATCCGCTTGCCAAGATGTTCCGCTTCGATGCCCGCGGGCTTTTCGAGTCCTATCTGCCTGCGTCTTGTGTGTGGAGTCGTGTACGGCGGTGGGAGAGCGGGGCGTGGGTCGACTCCAACTACTGGCTCTGTCAGCCATCATGGAGTGACCGCGTCGACTTTTATCGCGGCACTACCCCGATCGCGCCTACCTTCTGTCCGACCTGCGAGCAGGCGTACACGTGGGCCGCGACGTGTCGCCATATGGGCATCCTCAGGCATCAGGTTCGCGATCGGCCCGTGCTTATCAGCAGGGGCACGATGATGTGCGTCCATCCGGAGTTCTACCACGATATGAAACTCCCGGAGAGATTCCCAGACATCAAGATTGTCCACAAGATCAAGATCTACGACCGCGACCCCCACGGTTGGGTTCTGCCCGGCGACCCGGACTGGGACGGTGTCTTCCGCAAGCCCAAAGGCTGGGTGGACCCTCTTCCCGCTGATCCCAACTTCTTGTGAGCCGACGGACAAGTACGCGCGAGCTCTCGGATCAGGCCGCACCGGGCCTCCTCGCAGCGGCTTGCGAGTCTCTCCATCGTCGGGTAGTGTGTCGCAACCGGTGCTCAGTCTCCAAACAGGCCCACCCCGCACGCCCCACACGATCCGCCCGCTGATGCGTCTGCTGTTTCTGCTGGCGTGGGCGGCCGCGCGTGGTGGGTGATCCAAGACGGCGGCGGCGACATCGTCGCCCTCGCCGCGAGCACCGATGCGCAACACCCCTACGCCCGCGTCGCCGCGCAATGGCAATACGACGCCTACGGCACGGTGACCGCCGCGGACCACTTCCTCACCCACCCACCGATGCACGCGGGCCACAAGGGCTTGTTCGTCGACCGCATCGACGCCGCGACGACGGGCACAACCCACGACGGCGAGCCGATCCCCGACGGCTACGGCGGCTACACAACCACGGGCACTGACCCGCCTCGCCTGGCCCCCTACGCCCGCACGCTCTACCACGTCCGCAACCGCAACTACGCGCCGCATCTGGGGCGGTGGTTGCAACCGGATCCGAACGCGACGGGAAGGGATGTGCTTGAGGCCAGTGTGTCGCGACGGTGGTCGCGGCTTGGTCGGCCGATGGCTTTGGACATTCAATCACTCACTACCGACGGTGCGAACCTGCACTGCTACCTTACATCGAATCCGTGGATGCACTCTGACCCCGACGGTTTGATGGCATTGTCGATTGGCCTTGAAGCCTTGGGTGCGTTCTCCGAGGAACTTGGCCTCCCATTCAATCCAATGGCCGCATCGGATCCTAGTGGCCTGATCCAAGCCGTCCTCCAGAGCATGGTAACTGCTTACGCGGAGAACATGGCGTATGATCTAGAATGGGCCGCCGACTGGACCGCATCTGATGACTGGCACAGCCGAAACAGCGACGACTGGGTCACCATCGCAATCTTGATCGGGGTCGCGCAGCACTTCAATCTGAGTCTCACCGCGGAGGAAGGGGACGAACACGACGGCGCGGGTGACTCGTCCGAGGCCATGGCCAGCCTCAACCCGATTCGGCGGCAGGGTATTGGCGGTGAGGATATGGGCCGACGGATGGGGTACAACCCGCCGGGCAAGGGTGAGAGCGTCCCAGGGTTTGCAGGCCCTAGATATCTTGATGGAGAGACCTACATCGGCAACATGCGATACGGGTCGGAGATGAAACAAGGCAAACAGGCACTCTCCCGTCGAATCGATACGCAGCTAAGAAAAGATGTAGAACTGCTCAAACAAGAGACATTTCACCAAATCACTTGGACGTTCCACAAGGCGGGCCCGGGCGGGGTGGATGCGCGACTGACGGCACGGATCGACGCTCTGGCAAACGCAAACGGAGTTCGCTTGCGATGGGAGATAGTGGACTAATGCCTGTTAAATACGAACCGTTCAGTGTCCCCTGTGTCGACTTCGTGAAGCAACGAGAAGTCGAGCAGCATCTCGCGCTCGAGCTCTTTGATCGCTTCATGCAGGTGCAACTGTTTCGCGTCGTGCAACTGGTGACCTTGGTTCGGGACACCACCGACGGGAGAGCCTGGCTTGCCGACGGCTCTCGCGAGTCACTCGACGAGCTCATGGGATGGCTTACACGCAGGCTGCGGCATTGCAACGATGGCAAGCTCGACCTAGAGTGGGGCGACATCGAGTTCACGAGTCCCGCGTTGAACCTAAGCTTCGCCTGCAATGGCCTAACTGCTTCTTTGTTTTCGCTCGTCGTTGATGTGGCTATCTACTACGCAGAGTGCTACCGCCGAGCCGTTCCCGGCATGTTCTGGAAGTGCGTGACTCTGAAGTCCCGAAGTATGTTGCACTCGCCAGCGCTCGTTGGCCCGATTCTTGGGTTTGAACTTGTGCCATGGGTCAACATGGTGCACTTCGTCGACGGCTTCGCGAGCGGGGACCGCGCTCCGACCGCGGTTGGCGATCTTCTCGTTCGGAACCTTGACTTACCCCGCGATCACCGCTGGGCGAAACGCAAGCGGTGGTAGTCCGAACGCCGAAGTCTGATTTCGCGGGGTAGCGATCCTGTGAGCAACACGTGTGGCGCGGGGGATGAAGTGCCAGGGCCAACACATTCCACGGTTCAGAGAGCAACTGATCGATCCGCAGACCGGCGAGGTCCTTTCGCGAATGAGGCCCGATGTGTTCGCGTACAGTCCGGGGCCGCCCAAGAAGGTGTTCATCGGTGAGGCCGTTGTGACGACAACCGGCGAGGAAAGGACTTCGACCGGCTTCTTCGTGTCACGCCGGGGTTGCCGCGACGCAAAGCGATGGCGATTGAGACCGTACTGATTCTAGCAAACCCACAATTCGAGAACAAGAAGCTAAGCGTCGGATGGAGGAATCCATTTTTTGATGACGCGGTGCACGCTGGTACTAGTTGGCTCATCAACAACGGCAAAGAGATATTCAGAGGAAGCTAATGAAGAAGTTCACGGCTGAATTTGGCATCGTCGCAGCCCGTTGCAAGCTGACAGCGGGTG
>JBEIUO010000467.1:0-3253 GCA_040374335.1 Phycisphaeraceae bacterium | reverse complement strand
GGGTGGGGACGCCGGGGAGGAGGGGGTCTTGACCGGGGAGTGTCTTGGTGGGGTCGGTTGAACTGGGGCGCTCTTCTTGGAGCGTCTTGCCGGTGCGGGCTTGCAGGAGGACGGGGAGTTTGGTGGACTCGGGCGTGAGGGTGGCGATCTGCGCGGGGTCTTGGTAGACGGACCAGATGGTGTGTGATTCGCCGAAGGGCTCGCCCGCTTCGAGCTTCTGCCAAGCGGAGGTTCCGATGAACTCGTGCTTGGGGGTTTCGAGCTTGGTGCCGTCGGCCGCGTACCACGGGTGGCCCGCGCCGCCGAGGACATCGACGAGGCCGCCGGCGAGGATGCGATCGCCGATCGCGGCGTACGCGGAGCGGGAAACGTGGGCGGCGCCCGAGGCGGCGGCGGGGGTTGCGTGGGTCCAGGGGACGGAAGTAATGACGCCGACGGATTTGCCGGCGCGTTTTGCGGCGTGTGCGGTGGTGTCGAGCGGGGCGCCGTTGCCGTCCACGTTGATCGCGCCGGGGTAGGTGCGGACACCGGTGCTGAGGGCGGTCATGGTGTTGGCGGAGTCGGGCGCGGAGAGGCGGAGGTACTTGTAGCCTTCGAAGCGGAAGGGGTACTTCTCATCGCCGCCGTCGACGGGCGTTGGGTCCCATGCCTTGGCGGGGTCGTAGACGATGGAGGGGTCTTGGAGGAGTCCATCGGGACCGGGGCGCGGACGGCTGAGGTGACGGAGGGCGTAGGTGGCGACCCAGGACTTCTTCCACTCGGGATCGTCGATGATGAGGTCGCGGCCGGCGTAGTGGCGGGTCGCGACCCAGGAGCTTTCGCCGCCGCCGTCGGCGACCATGAGGATGATGTACTTGGGGTTGTCGCCCGCGTTCGCGGGGGCGGCGCAGATGAGGAGTGAAGCGGCGAGTAACGCGATGCGCAGCATGAGCGGACTCCTGGAGCGAGTTGGCAGGAGAGTAGTGTCCGAGTCGAGTGGCTTAGGCGTTTCGAACGGCTCTTAGCGCAAGGAACATTGGGATCTCGCGGCGTGCGCGGTTTTCCTCCGCGGCGCGAGGGCCGGGCTCGCTGGAGCGGAGGCTGGGCCATTCTTCGATGCAGTCGATGAGGAGGCCGGCTTCGGCGAGGGTGCGGGCGTAGGTCTGGAGGGGACGGTGGTAGGTCCAGGTGACAACGCGCTCGGCGCCCTTGGAGGCCTTGCCGGGATTCATGATGATGGGGGACTGTCCCGGAGAGAGGTAGCCGTCGACGCGCCGGTACTGGCGGACCTCCTGGTCGCGCTGTTGCGGCTGCGCGTAGCGGGCGCGGGGGCCGCCGGACTCGGATTCCTTGGGGGCGTCGATCGGTGCCCAGCCCCACGAGGTTTGGCCGGGCGCGCGGAATGCGGGGTGGAGCATGATGGCGACGAACTTACCGCCGACCTTGAGGGAGTCGCGGATGCCTCGCATGACGGGGGCGAGGGGTTCGATGTTCATGAGGGCCATGATGCAGGAGACGCGGTCGAACTCGCCGAGTTGAGAGGCGGAGAGGTTGCGAGCGTCGCCGACTTGGAACTCTGCATTTGCCGGAGCGGATTTCTTTGCCGCGGCGATGAGGCGTGGGGAGGCGTCGACGCCGACGACGGAGACGCCTTCGCGGGAGAGGGCGTGGCAGAGGACGCCTTGACCGCAGGCGACATCGAGGACGCGCATGCCGCGGGTGGCGTGGAGGAGTTTGAGTGCACCGGGGATGAGGAGGTTGTCGTGGTGGTCGCTGCGGCGTTGGTCGACGAGTTGGTCGTACCACTCGGCGACGTGGTCCCAGCCGGCCTCGTTTGGCGCGGGGGTGTCGGAGTGTTGGGAGTGGTCGCGGGATGGAGGCGGGGGAGGGGGCGGCGCGGAGCGGGGCGCGGAGGGGTCGGTGGGAGCGGGGAGGGACTTGAGGGCGACGAGTTTGAGGAAGGGGGCGGGGAGTTCGCTGAAGAGGTTGAGTGGGCGGCCGGTGCGAGCGTCGGTGAGACCGAGTTCGGCGGCGTGGAGGCAGACGCGGGAGATGGGGTCTTCTTTGGCGCCGTAGCGGCGGTCACCGACGATGGGGTGGCCGAGGTGGGCCATGTGCGCGCGGATCTGGTTCTTGCGGCCGGTGTCGAGTTTGAGTTCGACGAGGGTGCGGCCGTTTCCGATGGCGCGGACCCGGTAGTGCGTGACGGCCATCTTGGCTTCCATTGCCGAGTCGTCGTCGGGCTTGCGGCGGGAGCGTGCGATGACGGCGGTGGGGACGGTGCGCATGACGCCGTTCTCGTCTTCCTCGAGGAAGGACTGGACGACGTCGATGTCACCGACTTGTTTGCCGGAGAGTTCACCTTCGAGGACGGCGAAGTAGATTCGGCGTACGCGGCGGGCGCGGAGGTCTTCCTTGAGCCATTTGAAGGAGGGCTCGGACTTGGCGAATACGAGGAGGCCGCTGGCTTCCTTGTCGAGGCGGTGGATGACCCAGACCTTGGTGCCGCGGCGTTTGACCTGCTCGCGGACGTGTCGCTTGATGATGGCGAAGACGTTTTCGCGGTTTTCCTCTTCGAGGGAGACGGTGAGGAGGCCGGCGGGTTTGTCGACGACGATGATGTCGTTGTCTTCGTGGACGAGGCGGAGGCCTTCACGGAGGAAGGTCTCACGTGGGGAGGCGGGGGCGGAGGGAGTGGGGGAGGAGAGACGGGCCGGCGTCTTGCGGGCCGGCTTGGTGGGCTTGCGTCGGTCGTTCACGTGTCAGGCTCCCCTGGTTGCCGCGGCGGCGTGGGATTGTGCGTGTGATTCGATGAGGGAGAGAACCCAGGGCGCGAAGTCGGCTTTGGCGACGCGGCCGGAGGTGGAGAGGGTAGCGCCGGCGGCGTCGATGACGATGGCTTCGACGGTTTCGCTGTCCATGGTCTCGAGGGGGTTGCCGATGACCATGTCGATTTTTTTACGGGCGAGTTTGGAGCGGGCGGAGGCGAGGAGTTCGTCGCGGGGTTCGAGGGCGAAGCCGACCATGAACTGAGATGGTCGGCGGTTGGCGGCGACTTCGGCGAGGAGGTCTGGGGTGGGTTCGAGGTCGAGGGTGAGTTTTTGATCGGTGCGGCGGAACGTCCCACCGAGGAAGGCGGGGTCGACCTTTGGGCGGTAGTCGGCGACGGCGGCGGCCATGACGAGGCAGTCAGCAGAGGGGGCGTGGGTGGCGAGGAGGGAGCGGAGGTCCTCGCAGGTCCGGAACCGGTGAACGTGGAGGTGCGAAGGGTGGT
>JBEIUO010000236.1:0-5049 GCA_040374335.1 Phycisphaeraceae bacterium | reverse complement strand
CCGCTGCGTGCCCTCTTCTTCGCTGTAACACCCGAGCGTCTCGGGCGTCAGCATCCCGATGATGTTCTCGTTCTTCGCGCGACACGCCCGCGCGTACACAAGGCTCCCCATCAGTTCCGTCCAGAAGAACGGCGGCTCTTCGTTGACCCACAGCACAAACCGCACCGTCCTCGCCGCGGGCTTCTTCTCCGCGGCGAACAGCTCGGCCAGCGCGATCACCGCCGCTGTGCCGCTGCCGTTGTCGTTCGCCGCGGGGCACAGCCCCTCGCGCAGCTCGACCGCGTCGTAGTGCGCACCGATCACGAGGATCTCCGATGCTCGGTCGGTCCCCGGAAACTCCACCTCGAAGTTGGAGACCGGCAGGCCCCTGCACTCGAATGTCTGCCGCGACACCGGCCGCCCCGTCGCGCCGAGTCGGCGTTCGAGGTACTCCTCGCACGCGCGGAGCCGATCGGGGTTGAAGACGTTTCGACCCGCGAGCGGACCGGCGAGGTGCCCAACGGTGTCCGTCAATCCCAGGCGCAGGGCCTCACCCCGCGCCGAGAGTGGCGGCAGCGGCCCCTCGTGCGGCTTGCCCGGCACGCGCGCCGAGAACAGGGGGATGGGGTTCGCGCCGATCAGCCCCCGCAGCGCGGTGGAGATCTTCGTCGTATACTTGGCCCGACCACGAGCGGAGAATCCGGCGACGGGTTTACTCTCGGCCATACAGGCTCCTGTGCGAGGGTTGCGCGACCATGATACTGTCATCCGCGTGCCGACTCTTGCCATTGAAACCAGCAACCCATCTGCGGACTCACCCCGCAGCCGCTTCCACCCCGGCGTCGCGCTCCGATGGAGCGACACCGGCCGCGGCGTGAGCGAGCCGGTGCGCATCGACGACCCGCACCTCGACGACCTCGCGTCCGCGATCGAGCGTCTGCTCACCCGCGAACGTATCACACCGCGGGACCTCACGACCATCGCCGTGTCGATCGGCCCCGGGGGCTATACCGCTACCCGGCTCGCCGTCGTCACCGCGAAGATGCTCGCCGAGGCCACCGGCGCGCGCTGCATCGGCGTCCCGACCGCCGAAGTGATCGCGGCACGCGTCGAGCACCAGGGCCGGGACTTCGCCGTCGCGCTCGCATCGAAGGGTGAGACCGCGTGGGTCACGCGTTTCGGGCCGGACGCGCTCCCCCTGGCCGAGGGTTCACTGGTCGACGCCGCCGGGCTCCTCGCACAAGCTCCCAAGCTGCTCATCGCCGACGCGTTCCTGCCCGACGCGATGCGCCGGGCCTGCGCCGATGCCGGCATCCCGATCGCCGAACCCGAGTTTGACCCGAACGCGTGCGCAGAAGTGGCCGAACGCCACGCCCCGACCGACCCCGCGCTCCTCCTTCCGATCTACCCGCGCGAGCCCGAGGCTGTCACCAAGTGGCGCGCGTTGAAGCGAAAGGAACGGATATGAGGAATGTTGGGTCCGTAACGAGAAGCCGCTGAACCCGCCCTCCCGCGCGGTCGATCAGACAAGCAGATGTCCGGCGTTGGCCCGGATGCGCACTATCTGCCCGCTGCGAAGACCCGATGCCCCGAAAGCCCTCCAAAAAGAACACCCCCTCCGTCCGCGATCCCGAGTTCGCCGGCGCGGAGGCGCTCCGGGTCCTCGTGGTCTCCCCTGCGCGCCGAGATTCCGTCGCCGATCGACTCGGCGGTGATCTCAACGGCTGGGTGGTCTGCGACAACGCGCCCGATCTCTCCGGCGTTTCGCCGCTCGTCGTGATCGACGACGCCAGCGTCGGCGGCGCGGAACGACTCGTCAAGCGACTCGCCACCAAGCACGGCGCACGCGTCGTCGTTCTCTGCGAGACCATCGCCGCGGAACGCGTGGTGAAGCTCCAGCGCAGCGGCGCCGTCGACATTCTGCTCCCGACCGATGATCCCAAGACGACCCGCACCCGGCTCGAACGCGCCGCCGAGGACGCCGGCGACAAGGACGAGGCCCTCCGCCGCGCCGCCCTGGTGCGCGACGATCTCGTGAATCAGCTCGGCGCGCTCTGCAACGAGCTCGGCTCGGCGTGCAAGTCGCTGGCGGGCAACATGCAGAACGTCGCCCTCGCGAGCGAGATGACGGCGATCCTCCGCCAGGAGCTCGACCTCGAGAGCCTGCTGCGGACCGTGCTCGAACTCATGCTCAAGCGCACCGGCCCGACCAACGCGGCCGTCTTCCTCCCCTCAACCGGCGGCGACTACTCCCTCGGTGCCTACGCGAACTACGACTGCCCGCGCGACTCCGCCGAGACCATGCTCGACGAACTCGCGGGGGTCTTCGGCCCTCGCTTCGAGAACATCACGGCCCCCGTGCTCATGAGCGGCGAGGACGAACTCGGCCGCAGGCTGGGCCACGCCGCGCACTGGCTCGAGGACTCGACCGTGCTCGTGGCCGCCTGCCGTGACGCCGCCGAGTGCCGTGCCGTGCTCGTGCTCTTCCGCGATCGGCGGGCCGTGTTCAACGAAGCGACGACGAAGACGGTCAACCTGATGTGCGGCCTCGTCGGCGAGCAGCTCGCCCGCGTCGTGCGCACACACAACCGCCACCTCCCGAAGGACAAGTGGGCCAGCCCCGGCGATCACACCGGCGGAAACGACGCCGACCTCGCGGCCTGACCCCGTATCACCAGCATTTCACGCGGACCGCGAGCGCTCTTGGCTCGCGGTGATCGCTTGCGCTCGCCAACGCTGCCGCCGCGCCGCCCAGGGGCCTACCCAGGCAAACCGCGTCGACCCGCTCGAACTCCGCCACCGCTCTACCTCCCCAGTGCTCCGCCTCCCTCACCGCTCCGCCTTCCCCGCAAGCTTCCCCCCGACGCGGGAGACTCCTCTCCCCCGCACCGCACTCCCTGCCACCCCCAAAAACAAAGCCGCCCGGAACTCGTCCGGGCGGCTTAACGTTGAACTCAAATCAACTCAGAGCCTGAAGCGGCACACCAGACCC
This sequence comes from Phycisphaeraceae bacterium, assembly GCA_040374335.1. Lineage (GTDB taxonomy): Bacteria > Planctomycetota > Phycisphaerae > Phycisphaerales > UBA1924 > JBEIUO01. The sequence goes on along the minus strand of JBEIUO010000236.1, from coordinate 2,078 downwards.
TGCAGCTTCTCCGCCTGCTGGCTCAGCAGGTTCGCCGCCTGGGCCGCCTGGTTTGCGCCCTCCGCGGACTCACGCGACACCGCGTTGATCCGCTCAACAGCACCGGCGATCTCCGACGCAGCGCTCGACTGCTGATCCGCCGCCACCGCGATCGACTGCACCATCCCGCTCAGACCCTCGCTGCTCTGGGTGATGCGGCCCAACGCCTGCCCGGCCGAGTTCGCGAGGTTCACACCCTTCGCAACACGCCCCGTGCCGGCCTCGATCTGCTGAACCGCGTGCACCGTCTCGGTCTGGATCTCACGGATGCTCGACGACACTTCCTCGGTGGCCTTCGTCGTCCGCTCGGCCAGCTTGCGAACCTCGTCCGCCACCACCGCGAACCCGCGACCGTGCTCGCCCGCTCGCGCGGCTTCGATCGCCGCGTTGAGCGCCAGCAGGTTCGTCTGGTCCGCGATGTCGTTGATCACCTTGATGATCTGCCCGATCTCTTCGCTCTTCTTGCCCAGCATCGCCACCGTCTTCGACGAGGTCGTCACGTCCTTCGCGATCGCCTCCATCTCGGACACGGTCTGCTGCACAACCTCGCCGCCGGAGACCGAGTCGCTCTGAGAGGCCGTCGCGGCCTCTGCCGCGGTCTGCGCCTTGCGGGCAACCTCCTGCACCGAGACGGACATCTCTTCGACCGCCGCCGACACCTGCGCCGACTGCTGCTCCTGACGCGAGAGGCCCGTCGCCATCTCCTCGGCAGACGCCGCGATCTGCGTCGCCGCACCGGCGACCTCGCGGGTCGCGCCGGACACGTCGACCAGGATCCCGCGCAGCTTCGCCACAAACACGTTGAACCAACGCCCGAGCTCGCCCGTCTCGTCCGCGACGCTCTCGTCGACCTTACGCGTGAGATCGCCCTCGCCCTCCGCGATATCGCGGATGTTGTCGATCACGCGACGGATAGGACGCACCAGCGAGTTCGCGAACAGCAACGCCGGCAGGATCACCGCCAGACCCGTTCCCGCGATCGCGAACATCACGTACATCTGCACCGTGTTCGCGGCGGCATGAATCGTCGAATCCGGCCCGCGGACGATCATCGTCCAGCCGAGCCCCGGATACCCGAGCGCCCCCTCGGAGCGTGCGAACCCGCCGCTCGACTCCTGGTTGTTGTGATTGTCACGCCCGCGGACCACCGCGTGTTCGCCCTGCTTGGCGGCCACCGCAGCGACCGCGATTTCTTCGCCCGCATCGGCCAGGTTGTGGGTGCCGACCACCTTGGGATCGTCGTTGATTACCTTGCCCAGCACCGACGGATCGCAGTCCACCAGCACCGTGCCCTCGCCGTCGATCAGCGTGAGTTCCAACTGGTCCAGATTCTCGGCCTTGAGCTTCTCGTACGAGCTCGCGACGATCGACTCAACGTTCGACCACTGCGAGAAGTTCTTCCACACGCCGATGGTCTTCCCTTCGGCGTCCTTCACCGGCGCGCTGTACCCGACGGTCAACCCGCGGTCCTTGTACACCTTGGCGACATCTTCATCCGTGTAGAAGTCTTCGACCACAGTTCCGGTGAGCGAAGAACTCGCCAGGAACTTCCCGGCCATGCAATCGCGGAACCACGTGGTCTCCGCGAAGTTCTTGCCGTACAGGAACCCGGTGTCCAGAGCCTCGCCCTTGGCGTTGCGGCTGTTCACCGCGATAACCTTGCCCTCGGCGTCCACGAGCACCGTCAGCGAGTACAACCCGTAGCACGCCACGTAGTCGTTCATCACGTCCACGATGGGGTTTGTGTCCCCCGGCTTGTACCAGTGCGCCTTATCCTGGACCACGGTGTTGAACCCGAACGCCTGAACGTCGCCATAACGCTCGAACAGGTTCCGTTCGATCGTCTCTATCGTGTTCGCGGCGATGTTCATCAGCCGCGCCTCCGAGGACGCCTTCATATGGGTGGTGGATCGAAGCGTGACCAGGCCCACGACCGAAGCGGAAAGGACGCTGGTTCCAACGAATGCGAGCGCGAGTTTGCGACTGATCTTCATGGTGCCCCTTATGACAAACAAGAGCCGCAAAATGGCGGCTCTTGT
>JBEIUO010000265.1:0-4775 GCA_040374335.1 Phycisphaeraceae bacterium | reverse complement strand
CTTCGCGGCGTGGGACGCCGGGTGCTGAGCGGGGGTTGGGTTAGGTTAGGGTAAACCCCAGAAGTGGGCTCCGGCCGCGCGATCTGCTCCATTTCGCGCGCGAGGAGACGCGTGCGCGCGCACAGAAGCGTCCGCGGGGGGGGTATACGGAGGACCACTTTTTTCCTCCGTAAGGAGCCCGCTCATGGAAGCTATTCAGTCGACCTCGAAGTCCCGTCCGCCCCTCCCCGTTGTTGCCGCGATGAAGGTCATCGGGGCCAGCCCGCTCTCGGCGAGCGAGAAGGCGGTGTTGCGGGCGATGTTGCAGTGGTGGAACCACAAGACGGGGCAGCTGTGGCCGTCGGTGGGGACGCTGGCGGAGGCCACGGGGTACACGTCGCGGGGGGTTCGCAAGATCCTGCGGCGGCTGGAGGCGTGCGGCGCGATTCAGATGGTGATGCCCTCGCGTGGGGGGCGGCCGGGGGATTTGTCCCGCCGGACGCACCTGTACTCGATCGACCTGCCCCGGATCGCCTCGATGACGCCGCAGGCGGGTACGCCCCGCGGGGAGCCGGTCGAGCCCGCGACGCCGGTGCTCGTCGCGCTGAAGGCGGAACCGCCCGCGTTGGCGGCGGTCGAGCCGAACGAGGAACGGCCGGTCGAGGAACGGCTCGAGAACCCGGAACCGTACGTCGTCGTTCCGCGTTTGAGCCTCGTTCCGGCGGAACCCCGGACAGAAGCCCCCGGAACGGCGATTGTCGAGAACGCGGAACGGGGGCCCTCCGAACATACCACCCATGAACACACCACAGAGACAGTTCCCGCGGAGCATGCGCTCCGCGAGGTGATGCGCAAGTTGGACGGATGGGTGGATGCGGAAGACCGCGATCCTCGGGCGCTGCGGGCGGCCCTGTCGATCGCGGGCGTTCGGGGGCCGAACCTCGAGCGGCTGAGCCGCTGCCCGGGTTTGACGGCGGTGGACGTGCAGCGGGCGGTCCGGGAGATCCAGAACGACCGCGGGGCAAGGAACGTCCCGGCGATCCTCGTCGCCCGGCTGTCGAAGCAATACGGGGTCGAGCTCGAGAAGCGGCCGACGCTCGACGCCCGCGCGATCAAGTGCATCTCCGAGATCGAGGCGATGCCCCGCCCCCTCCGCACCCAGCCGACGGAGGACGCCGCGTGATTCCAGCGAATTCCGGCGGCGGAACCGCGAGAGCCGAACGTCCGGTATACTCGCGGATCGCATCGGACGGTGGAAGACCGTCCGCCCGCTCACCCCCGCGCGAGGTACACCATGGCCAAGCACCGTTCCGTGACACAGCGTTCGCTCCTCTGCCTCGCCCTCTCGCTCGCGGCACTCGCCGCGCCGGCGCTGGGCCAGGCGAAGATCCCCGACGAGTGGTTCTACGAGGGCGCGAAGCGGCCCGCGCCGCTGAAGGCCCTGGAGGGCAAGGCGGCCCCGGAGATCAAGGCCTCGGCGTGGATCGGGAAGGAAGTGAAACTCGCCGATCTGAAGGGCAAGGTCGTTGTGGTGGACTTCTGGGCGACCTGGTGCGGGCCGTGCATGGCCTCGATCCCGCACAACGTCGAGATGGTCGAGAAGTACAAGGACAAGCCCTTCGCGTTCGTCGGTGTGCACGACGGCAACAGCGGCTGGAACGACGCCCCCAAGACCGTGAAGGACAAGAAGATCAACTACTCGGTCGCGAAGGACAGCGGCGACTCGGTGAAGGCGTACAACCTGCAGTTCTGGCCGACGTACGTCGTCGTTGATCACAAGGGCGTGGTTCGCGCGGCGGGACTGACGCCCGATCGCGTGGACGACGTGGTGGAGCTGCTGATGAAGGACGTTCCCGCGGGCGGCGGCGGGAGCGAGGCGGCGACGGGCACGGGGAACCCGGCGGAGTGGTACTACGGCGGCGACAACAGGCCCGAGTGGTTGAAGGCGGCGGAGGGGAAGGATTTCCCGGCGATCAAGGGTGACGAGTGGTTCGGCACGAAGACGACGGAGGAGGACCGCAAGGGCAAGGTCCGCGTGGTGCACATGGTGCTGCCGTCGAGCGTGGTGGGGATGCGTCAGCTCGAATCGCTGAACAAGGTGGCCGACGAGTTCGGCTCCGCGGGCGTGGTGGTGATGGGCGTGTGCAGCGCGCGGGCCGATTGGACGGAGGCGAAGGCTGCGTTCGAGAAGGCGAAGATCGCCGTGCCCGTAGTGCGCGACGCCTCGACGGGGTCGGCTGCCGGGCGCGCGCTGTCGGGCGAGGTCGCGGAGACGCTCGACATCCGCCTGGGCGCAACGCTGGTGATCGACCGCAAGGGCAAGGTCCGCGCGGCGGGCGTGAAGCCGGAGAAGGTCAAGGAGATCGTCACGAAGCTGCTTGCCGAAGCGGAGTGAGCAATCTAAGAAACACCGCGGCGAGTCGCGCGTAGCAGGAAGCGTTCAGAAAACCCAAGCCCACACCGAACCATCATGACAACACAAACCCTCACACCGTCTTCCACGAGTCTTTGCCCCTTCGCCGACACCGTGCGTTCCCACGTCTCGAAGACGGTGGTGGGGCAGTTGGTGGTGGTGGAGCGGGTGCTGATCGCGCTGCTCACGGGCGGGCACCTGCTGCTGGAAGGCGTGCCGGGTATCGCCAAGACGTTGCTCGTGAGCTCGGTGGCGAGGGCGATCGATCTGAAGTTCTCGCGCGTGCAGTTCACGATCGACCTTCTGCCGAGCGACATCGTGGGCTCGGAGATTCTGGATCAGAAGGCGGGCGAGTTCCGCGTGCACAAGGGCCCGATCTTCACGAACCTGCTGCTGGCCGACGAGATCAACCGCGCCTCGCCGAAGGTGCAGTCGGCTCTGCTGGAGGCGATGCAGGAGCGCAAGGTTTCCATCGGCGACACGACGTACGAACTTCCCGCGCCGTTCCTGGTGATCGCGACGCAGAACCCGGTGGAGCAGGCGGGCACGTTTGAACTGCCCGAAGCCCAGCTCGACCGCTTCATGCTGCGGCACCGGCTGACGTACCCAACGCCGACGGAAGAGGCGGAGGTCGTGCGGCGGAGCCTGCAGCTCAAGCTGAAGCGTCAGGGCGACGGCGCGGTGCCGATGTCCGCGTTCGACGCGATCGACGACAGCCGCAAGCTGCACGTGAAGGACCTCTCCGAGGCGATGGCGGCGGTGCAGCGGGTGCACGTGAGCGAGGTGTTCATCCGTGACTGTGTGGAGCTGGTGAACCTCACGCGTTCGTGCCCCGACATCGAGCTTGGGTGCAGCCCCCGCGCGGTGCTGGCGATCGTGCACGCCTCGCGCGCCCGCGCGTTCATCCACGGCCGGGACTACACGATCCCCGAGGACTTCTTCGCGCTCGCGGAGGACGTGATCCTCCACCGCATGCGTCTTACCTACGACGCCCTCGCGTCGGGCAAGCGTCCCGAGCAGGTGCTCGCGTCGCTGATGCGGTCCCTCGCATGATCGCCGTCGAAGACCAGATCCTCCGACCCCCGGACCAGCTCGCCCGTGGCGATTTCGAGATGGTCGTGCGCAAGCTCGCCGACGATCTCGCGTTCGGCATGGACGTCTCACGCTTCATCGGCTCCGGCCTCGAGTACGCCAAGTCACGCCCGTACTCCCCCGGCGACACGATGAAGATGTTCGACTGGAAGATCACCGCCCGCACCGGCAAGCCGTTCGTCAAGGAATACGAGACGCTCAAGCGCACGACGTTCTACCTCCTCGTCGACACCTCGGCCTCGATGTCCGTCGCGTCGACCGTCGCGAGTAAGCACGACGTCGCCGTGTGGATCGCCTCCGCCCTCGGCCTCATCGCCCAGCGGCACATGAGCCCCGTCGCCGTGATCGGCGCGGGCGAACGCGAGACCCGGCTCAACGCCAGCCTCCGCCGCAGCGACCTCTGGCAATCGCTCGAGCCGCTGCGGGCCCACGCGCTCGCCGAGGGAACACGACTCGCCGAGCGACTGATCGATCTTGATGTCAGGGCCGATCGCGCGAGCGTCGTCATCGTCCTCAGCGATCTGCACGAGCCCGAGGTTACCGCCGCGCTGAGGCGCACGGCCCAGCGGCACGACGTCATCGCGATGCACCTCACCGACCCCGCCGAGCTCGGCGGCCGGGGCGCGGGGTTCTTCCGCGGGCAGGAGGCCGAGACCGGCGCAGCGTTCCTCGCCACCGGTCGCACGAAATGGCCCCGCGAAGGCGAGCTCGCTTCCGATCTCGCCCGCAGCGGCGTGAGCTACCTGCGACTCCGCACCGACCGCTCGTTCATCGGGCCGCTCCGCCACTTCCTCAGCACACGCCCGAGCGTGTCGGGAGGACGCGGATGATCACGGCGACCGTCGCGGCAATCGTGCTCGCTCTCCCCGCACAGCCCGCGGAAACCGTCGTCGCGCGCGGGCTCACCGGCACGATCACGTTTCAGCATCGGGGCGCACCGCTCCGTGCGAAACTCAACCAAGGACTCGCCAACGCGTTCGTCGTGCGGCTCAACGGCACCGACGGGAGCTACCGCCTTGACTTCATCGGCGCCGTCGCCGGGACGTTTGACCTGCGCGAGTACATCGAGGGTGTCGACGGTCCACTCCCGGCCGATGTGCCCGCGCTGATTGTGAAGGTCGAGACGCAGCTCCCGCCCAACCACGGCACGGACGTCTTCGAGGGCAATGCACGTGGGTTCGATCTCGAAGCGCACTACTTCACGGCGCTGTGGGCCCTGGGGTCCGCGTGGGTGGTGGTGCCCGTCGTGATCGCGGTGCGCCGGATTCTCCGCAAGCCGCCGCCCGCGCCG
>JBEIUO010000506.1:0-3058 GCA_040374335.1 Phycisphaeraceae bacterium | reverse complement strand
CTGCTACACCTTGATTGTCCTGGCTGACACGCCGGGCGGAAGGAGAAAACGATGGCGACGATCGAAGGAACGAGCGGCGTGGTCCGCATCCCGACGACCGCTCGGGAGTGGCAGCTGTACGACATGCGCGGGGCGGAGGCGGCGGCGCTGCGGCTCGCGGAGGCTGCGGAGGCGGCTGTCCGTGCCCCGACGCGCAGCGACGCGATCGGTCTGATGAGGGCCGCCCTGGCGCGCGAGATCGCGTTCGGCGCGCGAGACACTGAACCGCGCCAACTCGCGGAGGAACTGCTCGGCCGAGGCCGCGGCGGCGACTTCGCGTGGTCGCTGTGAGGGGTGACGACATGGAGTCGTGGAGCGATAGGCAAGAGCGCTTGGCGCGCGAAGCGCGGCGCTTCTGGGGGAAGCCCGTTGCGCGCGAGCCGGGTCAGCCGACGCGGTACGTCGCGCGGGTGACGCCTGACGGCGTCCTCGCCCGCGCGACGCGCTGCATCCCCTTGGCGCGTGGGGTCGCGTTCGAGCGCGGCGTTGAGTACCTGCTGGTCGAGATCCGCCTGCCCGGCGGCGAGTGGCAGCCCGCGTCCGGGGACATGGTTTGGCGCTACGCGCGCACGCTGAAGTGCGCGCACGATGCCGTGCGGCGCTTCATGGCGCGGCGAGCGGAGAGGGCGGAGGAGGTGGAGGAGCGCAGCCGTCAGGCAGAGGAAGCGCGAGCGCTCCTGGCGGCGATCGAGGTGTCGCTGCCCGTCGCGGACGCGCTGGCGGCAGAGCGGGCGCTCCTGGCGGCTGCCGAGGAGCGGCACAACCGGGCGGCCGATGACCTCTGCGCCGCGCGCGAGGCGGTGGATCGCATCGAGCGAGCCCTGAAGCTGGTGGGGCGATGACAGTCCGTGAGCGGCTCGAAAAGCTCGAATCGTCTGAGCTTTTCGACCTGATCGAGGCTTCGCGCGGGCACAGGCCCTTGCGGGATCTCGCGCGAGAGGTGCTCACAGAGCGCGACCGTCGCGACAACATCCTCGCCCGGTCTCGTGCCCGTAGCACCGGCACGGTGGTCGAACAGCTGGGGAAGCGAGCAACCTGCGATCTTGAGTCGGACGCAACCGCGGGAAGGTACTCGCTGCTCTGCGTGCCGCACGGAGGGTTTGTCTGCGTCGATACGCGCGAGCAGGCGCGACAGTGGGCCGCGGCCCCCGAGGGCTGGTGCCCTGGGTGCCAGGGCGCGGTGGACTGACGCCGAATCGCCGCCCCTGCAACCGCCCCGCTGGCCTCACGGTCGGCGGGGCGGTGCCGTTTCAACGATTCCGAGCGGGGTCGTACACCAAAAACCGTCGCAGCGCGGACTCGCCCCCGAACTTTAGGCTTCGTTTCCCGTCAAGTCGTTCCAGCCAGACCGCCCCGCTCTGCGTCAGCTTCGTGATTCTCCAGGCAAACTGGGCATCCACCCACACCTGACCGACGGACAGGCGCACCGGGGACGCCCCGCTCCTGAACGATCCCACGAGGTCCAAGGCCTCGGACAGGCTGCGGATGGGCCTTCGCTCAAAGCCATCGGAAGGCATCTCCTCGACCGCTTCCCCAGCAATCAGCTTCCCCATCTTTGCATCGTTCCAAGAGTGAACGACCTTGCCGCCGACGATTTCGACCTCCAGCGCCGTGGCGAGGACAGCCGACGCGATGCCGAGTCTGCTTTCGATGAGCTTCTCGGCGGGGTCTGTTGCGTACTCTCGCTTCCTTGGTTCTCGCTTCGAGTGCTCTTCGAGGTATCGTATCGCAGAGCGCATCCGATCGGCGCTGTCGCGAAAGAAGCCCAGCCCGAAGTTGCATGGGGAGCAAAGAAAGCCGCGGAACTCGCCCGTCTTGTGGTCGTGGTCCGCGCTGAGCTTCCTGCTCAGAGACGATTCAGGTGCCGAGCAGATCGCGCACCCAGCCTCGCGAAGGCTACGCTGTTCGTCCAAGGGCAGGCCGTACATCTTGTGCAGCTTGTCCACGCCACGTCTTTTTTCCTGAGCGAGTCGCGCGTACTCCCTGGCGCAGTTCAGGCACCTGTCCAGACGGCTAACGAAAAGGCGCTCGGGCCATTCCGCCTCGCAGTCGCGACAAACACCCACCTTGCCCTCGCTCCTCTGCTCTTCGGTCGGAGGGACGTGGGGAACCAGAGGCTTGGTCGTGGCTGCCATCAGAAACGACTGACACGACCAGAACGAATGTCAAACCGATTTGACAATCAAAGTGATAATGTCTGTTATCGCTAGCATGACATGCAATACGGGGAACGGGCTGGGGTCCGGGGCGAGCGCTTACCACTTGACGGGGGGGGGGGCTCTCGGTACGCTCGTCGGCATGGCAACCAAGAAGCGCACCTCGAAGAAGTCGCAGCCCAGGTCGAAGACCTTCACCGATTCCGCACACAAGTCGGTCGAGATCGCGGTGGACAACGGCCCGAGGTTCGGCTCTGCCTCGCTCCAGTTGATCGTAGACGGGAGCGACTGCCTGTCGCTGAACTACTTCGACGGCGGGCGCGGAGATCCGATGGACGACGCGCTGGCTGACGCGGTCAAGCTGTGCGACCTGCTGCGGCACATGGGCGTGGCCCCCGGCTCTGTCTTCGTTACCCAGTTCGGCAGCCAGCTGTACTGACCTCGCGTCGCTCCCGGTGACGCGGTAGCCTGGGCGGCATGAAGCGCACCTCACGGCGTCCGCGCCGGAACCCCATCCCGCCTCGCGACGAGGCGTTCCTGCTCGACCCCTACACCTGGGTCGAGGGCACGGTGCTGGAGGACTACTGCCCCGAAGACGACGCGGGCTTCTTCCACGTCACGACGAACCGCAGCAAGGTGTTCGAGGACGGCAGACTGCGCTCGCGCGCGGACGTCGGCATCATCGGGCTTGGCGGCGGCCAGACTGACCCCGGCCGCCACGTCAGCTTCGTCGTCAACCGTTCCAGGGCGCTGTGGCTCTACGGCGCGATGCGCGGGCTGCTCGTTGCCGCCCAGGACGGCGACGCTGCGTCCGTGCTGCGCCTCTGCTTGGAGTGGACCGGCTTCCCCGGCGACACTTGGAG
>JBEIUO010000288.1:0-4476 GCA_040374335.1 Phycisphaeraceae bacterium | reverse complement strand
TCTCGCTCCTCGCGCAACTGATGACGCCGGCCGACAAGACCAAGGAGCCCGAGCAGCGCGAAGCCAACGCCAAGCTCATCTCGGCCGCCACCGCCATCCAGAGCGACCAGGCGGCTTGGGCCCGCCTCACCGAAATGAAGCGCCTCTACGACGCCAAGGAGTACGCATCCCTCATCCAACTCAAGGAGGCCGAGCAAAACCCCAGCGTCCTGCGCCTCCTCCTCGCCGACGTTCCTGACATCCAGTCCACTCTCCAAGGTAGGCTCCCCGTCGACAAGATCGACCTGATTTGTGATGTCCGCCGTGTATACCTCGTGCGTCTTCTGCATGCCCTCTACCCCTCCTCCAAGCCCGAACACGTCCCGCCGCGCGTCAAGACCGCGGTGCACAACGTGATGATCGGCCGCTTTGGTCGCACCAAGCTCCTCGAGCTCATCGACCTCGCGCACGACCCGCACAAGATCGAGGATCCGCTCGTGGGATTCGCCACCCTACCCGAGCCGCGCGCGGTCTTCAACCAAGCGATGATGCTCGCCCAGCGCATCATCTGCTACGTCTCCCCGGGCCAGACGTGCGAGGCGATCGGCTTCTTTGGCCTCATGGTCACGACGGTGGACGAGTTCCTCAAGCGAGGAGCGACGTGGACACTGCTCTCCGCATGGCTCCGCGGCGTCATCATCGAGATGGAGTCCGACCGCGAGACAGCCGGCGCCGGGGGCATCCTGTACAACCTCGCCGAAAACATCCTCCAGGAGCGCACCTCGTCGTACCGCGTCAAGTTCGAAGAGGCGCTCGTTGAGGCGCGCCTCAAGCTCCTCAGCGACGCGCTCGCGATCGCCAAACCGGTCACGCTCAAGACGCCGATGGCGCCCAAGACCCCCACGCCGCTAGCGCCGTCGCCCGCCCACCCGGTCAACCCGTCGGCAACGCCGGGCGCCCCCTCGCCGGCGCCCGCCAAGACGCCTCCCTCGCCGCAAGTCCTGGCAGCTCGGGCGCTCTGCCTGTCGACGATCGGCAAGGTCGGAGGCAAGATGCCCTGCTTCACCTTCTTCTGCCACGACAACTGCAAGAAAGGCGCCGACTGCTCCTTCCACCACGAGGGCACCGCTGGAAGCTTTCCACCGGCGGCGGCGTGACGGGCGGCCTCAAGCGCTTTGCCGGCGACGCTCTCAGGGGGAGCATCGCAGGGGGAGATCGGCACCCCCAACCCCGCCCGTTCCCAGGAGCGGCCCCTGCCCATGCAGCAGGCGCCACGCCAGGAGCGCGCGTCTACCACTTCAGTTCCCGGCACCGTCGCTTGCGACGTAGTAGCCGCTGGAGTCGAGACCCGTGCTCCTCTACCCGGAATGGGCGTTCCGCTCACCATCAACGATATCAATCCCATCGTCAGCTCCGCAGCGGTGCTCGAGGCGTCCTTACGCAGCGATCGCCCACCTGACGCTGCGAGCTCGGCGCACGCTAGCGGCGCGACGATGGCGTCCGCGGCACCGTCGAACCCCGTCGACGCGTGCAGAGCGGCGGAGCCGGCTGTGAACCCCGTCGAAGCGCACAACCTCGGCTCCGACGCTGGAAGTCACAGCCAAGCCCTCTCCGAGGCTCCAACCCCAACCCAATCCCTCCGACCCGCACCGGCCGTCCACTCTGCGGAGGCGATCGAGGCGTCCATCCGCCATGCTCGCCCACCCGAGGCTGTCGGCAGGGAGGCGGAGGGCAACAGCCACCTGCATCTGGGCTCGCGTCGACCCCACGAGGCCGATGGCGAACGGGACGGCGTTCTCGAGACGCCGAAGCACGCGGGCAGCTTCCGCATCCTTGAAGCCGAGCTCTTCGGCGTCCTCTCCACCGAGCCCTTGCCAGCCACGAACCTCCCGTTCTCCACCGAACCAGAGCCGAGCGCCACCAAGAACCCCCGACCGCCCGGACCATTCACCGACGAACAACTCCTGCCCGCCGGCGTCTACGAGGCCGTCGTCCAGTTCGGGCAGCGCGTCAAGCTCTGCGTAGAACGCGCGCTACAGCCCGGCGAATACGCGTGGAAGCACGCCCGCGACCTTCGACCGAAACCGCGCGTCTTCACCGAGGCGGAGGCGCTCAATCCGGCGGCACGCGGGTTCCGATGGCAGCGAGGCACCGACGATCTGTGGCACGTGCTCCAGCCGTCGGTTTGGCCGTTCTCGCCACCAAACACGGACATCGACGCCACCGCCTTTCTGAGCTGGGCACACAAGACGATGCTGCCGGACAAACAACTCATCTCGTGGATGCTCCACGGCATGCCCGGCGCGCCACTCATGCCCGTCTTCGGGCAGCTCGCCCCGCCGCACGTCGGCGCGCTCAAGAACGCCCGCAAGTGGATCGAAATCCACGAGAAGGACATGGCAGCCGGCTTTGTCACCGGCGGCCTCGCCTTCCCGGACGTGTGGCCGTGCATCATCGACCCAACCAACATCGTCGTACAGAACAACAAGGGGCGCATGACCATCGACAAGACCATGCACATCTCAGGCGATCCCGACCTGCCGTCCTTCAATCTCACGGTCGATCTCGATCGCGACGAGCAAGGCCGCCACTATCTGCTCATCCGCATCTGGCAGTTCGCACGCGGCTGCGCCATCCTCGCCACCGCGTGCGCCGGGCTCACCGGCATCCAGACCAAGATCAGCAAGTTCGACCTGCGAGCGTTCTTCCGCATGCACGGCATTCAGGCGGCGTCCGCCCACCAGAACGGTCGCCTCGCCCACGACGGCTACGGGACGGATTGGCGGCTCCAATTCGGCGCCTCCAATTCGCCAGACCACGCTGGCCGCGCGTCGAACGCCCTCGTCCACTTCACCCGCTTCGAGCTGGCCCGCCTCGATGAGGAGTACGCACCGATGCATCCCCAGCTGCTCGCCTGGGTGGCGCATCGACGCGACACAGCGCCGGCAGACACAGCTCGTGTCTTCACGGCTTCGCTCTGGATGCTCGTCTTCTACGTTGACGACGGCGGCCTTTGCGTCATTGACGATCCGCTCTTCAACCGAAAGGGCGAACCCCTCCTCGAGCTCGTGACGCAGGCCGACGGATCCATCGTGCGCCGTCATCAGACGCGCGCGTCCATGTACTTCGCAGCCTCGACAGGCGTGGCGGGGTACCTCGGCTACGGGACGCCGGAGGACAAGCGCGTCTACCCGTGCCGCGAGCTTACCCTCATCGGCGTCGGAATTGATCTCGACCGCGCCCTCCGCTACCTCGACCATGACAAGGCAACGCGGTACGCGTCGCACGTACGCGAAGTGCGGGCGTCGTCGCGACTGCCAAACGGCTGCCTCTCGCACCAGGAAGCCTCCTTCGTGCGCCTCGTTCACAGACTCCTCCACGCGTCTGAGGTCGTGCCATGGGGACGACCTCACCTGTTCTACATGCTGCGGGCGCTCCGGATGGCCACCCGTCTCGCCACGCCGCTCGTGATCATCGACCGCGCGGCGGAGTCCGAGCTCACCTGGTGGTCGTCCGTGCTCGATGCGCCTGACGAGGGCAAGATCAAGGAGCTCGCCGTTCCCTTGGCGAGCCGATCGCGCTTTCCGACCATCGACGAGTCACCCGGCACGCTCGTGCACTACGGCGACGCGTCTCGAGAATACGATGAGACCACAGGCATCATGGCGGCGAGCAGCGGCTTCGGCGCTTGGACGATCTTGGACGACATCTTCTTCTACATCGAAGGGCGGTGGGAGACACATGAGTGCGCCGCCTTCTCGATCAACCTCCTTGAGGCCCACGTCCAACTCATGGGAGCTGTTACCTTCGTCGCCGAGGCCACCGCCCGCTCGATCCAGGTGACCCACGTCCACACGTTCATCGACAACCAGGTCGCCGAGTTCGTGTCTGAACGCGGGCGAACACAGGCCGAGGGCCTGCACGTCACCCGACTTCGACGAATCGCCTGGCTCCAAGCTCACGGGCTCTTCTTACTCACGTCTCGCGTCGCGTCCATCCACAACGATGTCGCCGACGACCTCTCCCGCGGCGACGTCGACAAGGCGATTCGGATGGCCCTGGACAGCGGAGTCCGAGACGTCGTGCGGCTGCGCGTGCCGCCCGAGACGCGCGACCTCTCGCACGTGCCGCCCACGTGGGCTTGACGGCACGCCCACCGCGCGCCCAAGCCCCCCTCCGGCCCACTTTCCACCTCCTAGTCTCACTTCGACCTCTTCCCCCTCCCTCGCTTCGACCTCTTCCTCCTCTTTCACTCCTACCTCTTCCTCCTCTCTCGATCCTGAGCGCGCGGGTCGGCACTCTCGCCTCACCGCCGCTTGGGGGCGTCTCGTGCTGCTGCTCGCGGTGGCACCGCGGCGGCGGCCGAGGCGCTTTCTCTCTCAATTCCGAGCGCGCGGGTCGGCACTCTCGCCTCACCGCCGCTTGGGGGCAGATCGGGCTGCAGGACGCGGTGGAACGAGGGGTGCCAGCAGTGGACTTAAACTATCTCTCCCGATC
>JBEIUO010000464.1:0-3269 GCA_040374335.1 Phycisphaeraceae bacterium | reverse complement strand
GGGATGGAGGCGGCGGTATTGGGAGCGGGCATGATCGGAAGGGTATGGGGGACGGGGGAGGGACGGGGGCGGGTTGCGGGATGTCGTAGGATGTGGCGGGGAGGGGCGAACTTCGTGCGGAGTGGAGGCGTGATGGCAGAGCTGGCGGTGATCGAGCGTTCGGGGGCCGGGAGTGCCGAAGCGAGGACGGCGCCGGTGCTGTTGGTCGCTTCGGTGCTGGGGATCCTCGTTGGTACGGTGGTTTTGATCGGCTGGATCGCCGGACTGCCTGCGATGACCAGACTCTACTTCACGGGTGGTGCTCCGGTGAAGGCGCCGTCGGCGGTTGGGTACGTTGCCGCGGGGTTGGTGCTTTTCTGGGCCCGCCGTGCAGGGGTGGATGGCGGGTGGCGGTACGTGGGGATGGCGGCGGCGGCGGTGCTGGTGCTGGTGGTGGGGCTCGGTTCGCTGGTGTTTCCAACGTTGGATCCGTTCTCGGCGGGCCCGGAAGCGGATCTGATGCCGCTGCGGATGAGTTTGAACACGGCGCTGGGGCTGTCAGGGCTGGGGCTGGCGTTTGTCCTTTTCCTGCTCGGGGAGCGCCGGCGTAAGGGGAGGCTCACGCGGGTGCTCGAGTGGGCGTCGCAGCTGTGTGCGATCTTCGCGGCGGCGATCGGGTACGTCGCGGTGATCGGGCACTTCTACAGCGCGGGAATCTTGTACAGCTTCTCGCCGGAGGTGACGATGGCGCTGCCGTCCGCGGCGACGGTTCTCGCTCTGGGTGTTGCGGCGGTGCTCTTGAAGCCGGACGGCGCGCTGGCCGCGGAAGTGACGAGTGCGATGGTGGGCGGGAAGGTGGTACGGTGGGTGGTGCTGACTGGCGCGGTGCTGATCCCGGTGATCGGAGCGGCGTACGTCTTTGCGCAGGCGACCAAGTGGATCGACTTCCGGCTGGGCGCGGCGATGTTCGCGGCGTCGAACGTAGCGCTGCTCGCGACGGGCATGTGGATCAGCGGACGCAGGCTGAACCAGGCGTCGTCGCTGGAGGCCAGGGCGCGTGCGGAGCTCTCGGCACAGGCCGCGCTCCTCGACCTGCGTGTTCGGGAGCGCACGGCGGAGTTGGAGATCTCCGAGAAGCGGTTTCGTCTGCTGGCGGAGGCTGCGCCGGCGATGATCATGATGGCGGATCGCGGGCTTGAGTTCCGGTTTGTAAACGCGATGGCGTCGGAGTTCTTCGGGAGTGTCGAAGCGGTCGAGGGGCGCGGGTGGCTGGATCGCGTACACCCGGGGGACCGAGGCGAGTTGGACGGCAAGCTGGAGCGGGCGAAGCGGTCGCCGGATCACTTCGAGTTCCAGATCAGGATCAGGCGGCATGACGGGGAGTACCGCTGGGTGCACACGCACGGCGTGCCGCGGTTTTCGGTGACGGGCGGGCTCGAAGGGTACATCTGGGCGTGCCTGGATACGACCGAGGCGCACCGGGCGAGGGAGGCGCTGCGGGAGGCGCTGGAGAACAAGGAGGAGGCGCTGGTGCGAGAGCGGATGCTCCGGCGCGAGATCGACCATCGGGTCCGGAACAACATCGCTTCGTTGCTGGGGCTGATCGCGTTCTACGAGTCGTCGTCGCGTGCGACCTCGGCGGCGCTCGCGATTACCACGGCCATCCGGGGCAAGGTGCGCGCAATGAAGGAGGTTCACGATCTGATCGCCCGATCGGCGGCGGGGAGCGTGGATCTCGCGGAGTTGTGCACGGCGCTGACCAACGCGATGGTGCCGGACGAGCAGCGTGGGGCGGTGTGCGTGCGGCCGTCGTCGAGGGTGCAGCTCAAGCAGAACCAAGCCTCGGCCCTGGCGATCATTCTGCAGGAACTGATCACTAACAGCTACAAGCACGGGGCCCTGAGCACCGATGGCGGGACGGTTGAGTTGGGGTGGGACTGCCGCGAGGGCGACGGTGGGCTGACGATGCGGTGGGCGGAGCGGGGCGGACGTTCCCGGGTGGTCCGCGTCGAGGCCGAGGAGGGTGGGCTGGGGCTGCAGTTGATCGAGGGGCTGGCGCGGTCCGACCTGGGTGGGGACTTTGCGATTTCGCGTGACGCGGGGAGTTGGATCTGCGTGCTCACCGCTCGGGTACGGTGACCCAAGGGCGGACGAAGCCACGGAGCGGCCAGCGGGCTCGCGATCTGAGTCAGACGCGCGGCGTGTTCAGTTGGTCGCTGTCGCGGCGGGCTTGATCGTGCCGACGATCTCCGGCGCCTGCTGGACGATCTGGTCGGCGATCTCTCGCCGGTTGATCTCCACATCGCGCGGGAAGTCGAAGGCTATGCGAACGCGCTCTCCCTGGACGGATGCGATACGAACTACGCCGATCGGATTTTTCGGGTCGCCGATCACGACCTCTTCACCCTCACGTCTCGTTATCACGAGCATGGGCCACTCCCATCCTGGGCGTCTGTTACCACCGGTGACGCTCCACCACCGAGGGTGTTTATACCACGGTGGGTTGACCGGGGGAAGGACAATGCGGCGGCATTCGGAATATTCCCCCAGCTTGCCCACAGGGGATGGTCACATAACTCACATGGGCCAGCGCAACACTTGCGCGGCGGCTTACGAGACCGCCTCGACCGCCCGAACCTCGGGGACGTGGTTCTTGAGGTTGCGTTCGATCCCGACCCGAAGGGTCATGGAGCTCGAGGGGCAACCCACGCACGCGCCCAAGAACCGGATTCGCACGATCCCGTCCGCGGTGACCTCGACCAGTTCCATGTCCCCGCCGTCGGACTGCAGGGCAGGACGGATGAGGTTCAGGATCTTCCCCACGCGTTCGGCGAGGGCGGGCGGGGTGGTCGAGGTTGTGCGGTTTTCCGAGGGCATTGGTTGCCCTCATGGTAAGGGACCTCGAGCGGACTTCCAAGGAAGGAATCGGAACGGGGTACACTCGGGGCGTGAACAGCAAATCAGCGATCCTGGCGTTGGGAGTGGCACTGGTGGCCTGCGGGGTCCTTTTCTGGCTCTCCGGGCGCGGCGGAGGTGGGGGTGGGAAGCAGGAAGAGGCCGAGTTGCCGGCGTGGACCCGGGGGTTTGACCCGGCCCGGGTGACGCGCATGGACGTCCAGTGGCCCGACGGTGGGGTGGCAAAGCTCGAGCCGACACCGGTGACCGACGTCTGGCTGCTTGAATGCGAAGGGGAGCGGTGGCCGGTCGCCACGAGCCGGATTCGGGGGGCACTGCGGCTGATTGGGGAGATGTCGGTTGGTTCGGAGGCCCAGGGGGAGGAGTTGGTTGGG
>JBEIUO010000316.1:0-4207 GCA_040374335.1 Phycisphaeraceae bacterium | reverse complement strand
GGGGGGGGGGGGGTGGGGGGGGGGGTGGGGGTGGCGGGCGGGGCGGCGTATCGAGTGTTCCCAAGGGAGGGCCCAGATGCGGGCGCGGGCGATGATGAAGGTGGCGGAGGCGAGGAGGGGGAGGCTGGCGGCGACGATCCACCAGCGGCGGCGGGTGCGGAGGAGGGCGCGTTCGTTTTTGATGATGCGGCCGCACTCGGGGCAGGTGAGGGCGGAGGAGTCGGCGGGTTTGGCGTCGTCTAGGGCGTACCAGCAACCGGGGCAGCGGCGGCGGCCGCGGGAGCGGTCGAGCCAGAGGCCGAGGGCGATGAGGACAAGGGCACAGAGGACGAGGAGGGCGGCCGCGAGGAGTGCGAGGGGGCTGGTGTTCATATAGGCTTGGCGCGATGACACCGGACCGGGAACTCGTGGAGGCGTGGCTTGCCGCGGTGCGGAGGCCGGAGGTGAGCGTGGAGCTCGAGGCGGTGTACGTGATGGTGGGGGATGCGGTTGCGGCGCGGGGGCCGGCGTGCTGGGGGTCGGGGCGGTGTTGCAACTTTAGGAAGGCGGGTCATCGGTTGTATGTGACGGGGTTGGAGGCGGCGTACCACGTGTCGCGGGTGGGGGCGGTTGCGGGGCTGGGGGCGATCGAGGCGGCGGGGGAGCGTGGGGATTGTCCGTATCTGGAGGGGAACCTGTGCGGGGCGCACGCGGTGAAGCCGCTAGGGTGTCGGGTGTATTTCTGCGATCGAACGGCGCAGGTGTGGCAGGAGGAGTTGAGCGAGCGGGGGCTTGGGATGATCAAGCGGATCCACGATGAGTATGGGATCGAGTACCGGTATGGGGAGTGGCTGGGGATGCTGCGGGCGTTTGGGTGCGGGGGTTGAGGGGGTAGGCAAATGGTGAAGGAGTCGGTAGACTGGCGCGACCCGGGTTCTCCGGAGAAAGGTCCACCACCATGCGCAGGGGACGGGAACGCGGCTTTACGCTGATTGAGTTGCTGGTGGTGATTGCGATCATCGCGTTGTTGATTGGGTTGTTGCTGCCGGCGTTGGGGAAGGCGCGGGAGGCGGGGCGGCAGGTGAAGTGCCTGTCGAACATCAAGCAGTTTGGGTTGGCGGCGATCACGTACGCGACGGACTACAAGGACAGGATCTGGCCGGCGGCGCAGCGGAGCGCGTGGCCGAATGGGGCGCGGGTGTACACCGCGCCGCCGGGGTACGACTTTGTGTCGCTGTGGGCGCGGGTGATCGAGAACAACGTGCCGGCACCGGGGTACATGTACCAGTACGTGTCGAACGCGCACGTGGTGGGGGAGTGTCCGACGAACAAGCGGCGGTCGGTGACGGGGAACGAGCGGCAGAACATGTGGGGGTCGTCGACGGGCGTGGACTTTGACTACACGATGCTGGACGAGCTGGAGGGGGCGAAGCTGGGGCTGGACGTGAAGTGCGGGTATCTGCCGCCGAACAGCAACCCGGTGCGGGTCGTGCCGGTGGGTCAGGTGTCGCAGATCACGCTGATGCAGAACGTCCCGATCTTTGTGGAAGAGGATGCTTGGTACTACAACTCCGTCTTTCTCGACGGGCTTTTCGGGGCGAACGACCAGTTTTCGACGCGGCACGGGAAGAAGTGCAACATCGCGTACTTCGACGGGTCGGCGGGGGCGTTCGCGGCACCGAACGACAACCAAGAGCGGATTGAGAACCCCGCGGTGGACCTTCAGGCGATTGACCTGTATGTGAACGTCAAAGGCTTTAACAACTCGTGGTACGCGGTATCGAATGCGGAGCGATTCAACGTGACGCAGTCGTATGGGTGGATCAACAATCCGCGGTGAGTTCGGGAGGCGTACAGGTTTCAAAGCCCGTCGATCCACCGGCACGCTTTGTGACAGGGGCGCGGGGTGCTTCCCGCATGTACTTCTGGCACGAAGCATCCTCACCGAAAGCCCCGAACATGCGTCATGTCGTTTTTGTTGCGTCAGCGTTTCTCTGCACGCCCGTGATTGCCCAGACCTGCGGCGAGTGGTCGTTGGTGAATACACCGAGCCCGGGTTCGCGGTCGAACATCCTGATCGATGTCGCGGCGTTGTCGCCGGCTGCCGCGGTGGCGGTGGGGAACTTCTCCGACGGGGTTCTTGCTCCTCAGCCGCTGGTGATGCGGTGGAATGGCGCGGCGTGGTCGAGGGTGCAGCTTCCCCCTACTTCCGCGCTGGGGACGTTCCCGCAGGTGCAGGGGGTGACACGCGGGGCGGGCGGCGCGGCGTGGGTGGTTGGGTACATCCGCACGCCTGCGCCGATGGATCAGTTGCCGCTATTGATGCGGTTTGTGAATGGTGCGTGGGAGAGCGCGGTGACGCCGACGCTGCGGCCGCAGAACACGCACCCGTTTGGGCCGCGGGGTGGGACGGCGCGCGAGGTTGTGGCGCTGACGGAGACGGACGTGTGGGTTGTGGGGTCGGCGGCGGGGTATGGGGATGCGACGGCGACGAGTGTGCCGCTGGCGCTGCACTTTGATGGCGGGACGTGGAGTGATGTGCCGGTGCCGCTGATCGGGAATCGGCACCACGAGTTCGTGGATGTATCGGCGTCGGCGTCGGACAACGTGTGGGCGGTTGGCAACTGGCGGAACCTCTCGCAGCCGTACAAGGCGTTGGTGGCGCGGTGGGATGGCGAGGAGTGGACGCTTGTTCCGAACCCGGGCGAGGGTGCTGGCGATGGAGATGCGCAGGCGGTGATTGCTCTGGCTCCGGACGACGTGTGGGTTTCGGGGTCGTTCAACAGCGGGACGGCGAACCTGATGCACTGGAACGGTTCGGCGTGGCAGACGTTCAGCGGGATCAGCCCGGGGATGTTCGCGAACTTCGCGGCGAGCGGGCCGAACGACATCTGGGCGTCGTGCGCGCTGAACGCGACGTTCTACCACTACGACGGCGTGACGTGGAGCGCGGTGCCGAGCAACGCGATTCCGGGATCGACGTACGTGCTGCGGGGGTACGGGCTGGATGTGCTGGACGGCTGCCACGCGGTGTCGGTCGGCGCGTACTCGAACGGCGTGACGCAGTTTGCGTCGAGTGAGGTGATGTCGCCGGCGGGTTGCCCGTCGGACTGGAACGAAGACGGCGGCGTTGACGGGGACGACGTGATCGCGTTCTTTGCGGACTGGGACGCGAACGGCGCGGACGTGAACGGCGACGGCGGGACGGATGGAGACGACATCATCGCGTTCTTCGCGGGGTGGGACGCGGGGTGCTAAAGGGTTACTCGCCGGCGTAGAGCTTTTCGTAGCGCTGGATGAGCGCCTGCTCGTCGAAGACACGCATGACGTACGGCTTGCCTTTGGCCGCCATCGATGCGCGGAGTTCGTGGTCCTCGACTAGCCGCTGGATCTCGTTGGCGAACGCGGTGGAGGTGCCTTCGACGATGGACGAGGCACCGCTTTCGATGAGTTCGGGCCAGATGTCCACGCCCTTGGTGGTGATGACGGGGGTTCCGCTCGCGAGGGCTTCGGGGAAGACGAAGCCGAAGTTCTCCTGGCTGGTCGGGAGCGCGAAGAGGTCGCAGGCCTGGTAGAGGCTCACCTTGAGCGTGCCGCCCACGTGGCCGGTGAACTCCACGCGGTCGTCGACGCCGAGCTCGACGGTGAGGCGCTGCATCTGGGCAACATAGTCCGCGTCGCCGGTGCCGGCGATGGCGAAGACGCACTCGACGCCGCGGCTCTTGAGCTCGCCTGCGGCGCGGATGAGGACCTCGACGCCTTTTTTGTAGTGGACACGTGAGAGGAAGAGGACGCTGGGCTTGTTGCGGCGGAGGATCTCGAACTTGTCGCGGGCCTGGTCGGGGCCGGGGGGGTTGCGGTAGGGGTTGAGGTCGAGGAGGTTGGGGATGACGACGCCCCGACCGTTGGGGAACCACTTCTTGGCCTGATCGAACTCGGCCTGGGCGGTGCAATGGACGGCGGCGGCGGCTTCGAGGTGGGCGCGGCCACCGAGGGCGAGGAAGATCTTCTTGCGGGCGGCCTTCTGGTCCATGGACCAGTCGTCGAGCATGCCTCGGAGGGAGATGAAGTACGGGATTTTGGAGCGGGCGGCGGCGCGGGCGAGCTGGAGGTTGTCGGTTTTCCACATGCCGTGGACGTGGGCGACGTCGGAGTTGGCGAGGGCCTGGCGGACGATGGCGAGTTGGGCGGGGGTGAAGCGGCCGAGTGCGGCGCGGCCGGGGGGGAG
>JBEIUO010000687.1:0-2276 GCA_040374335.1 Phycisphaeraceae bacterium | reverse complement strand
GATCGCCGCGCCGGGCGTCCGAATGTGAAACCGAACCGTCTCGCCGACGCCGATCGCTTCGGATGCCGTGATGGCGCCGGCCTCGCGGCTCACCCGCTCGACCCGCCGGATCAGAAAGTCGTCTCGCCCGTAGTACGACTTGTGCGGGGCGACCGCTCGACCGAGGAAGAGGCCGCCGGAGAGAAACCGCCGCCTCGCCTCGTCGAGCGTTTCGATCGCGTCTCGCATCGCATCAACCGCGGGCTGCCCGTTGAGCTCCAGAATCTGATCGCCCTGGGCCCGCGTCACCGCGTACACAGGGCCGATCCCCTCGCACCCCTGCGCGACCCACGCGTCGAACTGGAAGCTGCCGCCCACCGACGCGGCTACCAGCCCCGATGTGATCGGTTCATCGTTCGCCACCATCGCGACCCGCGGGCCACGCGGCGGTGATACCAGCGCACCCACGATCGGGGCGCGTCGATCACCGGAAACCGTGTCCCACGCGGAGAGCTGATCCTCGAATCCAGCGAGATCACTGGTCGCAAACGCGAACGTCACGCGCCGGTTCTCCTGCGCAAGCAGCCCCGCGTCGTCGCGGTCCACCGCATCCGCCGCCATCGCGTGCACCGTCAGGTCCTCACCAGCCATCGCGAACGCGGAGAGCGCAAACCCATGCTCGAGTGCGCCACGCCCCGCCATCGCCCCCGCCCCGATCACGCCAAGCACCGACGATGCGCCCGTCCGCTCCCGAAGCCTCGCGCAGATCGTCTGAAACGCGGGCGCGTGCGACGGTGTCGCAAAGGCGAGCAGCAGCGACGGTGTCACACCCTCGAGCCGTTCCATGCAGATATCCGCGGCGTGGTCCGCCGCGGATTCCGGTGTGACATTCGTGGAGCCTCCCGCACCCAGAAGAACACGGGGAAGCTTGGACGGATCGCTCATACAACTCGCATTACTTGTTGACGTCCTGCGGCTCAGAGGGCTCGGCCGCCGGCGCATCGGCCGCGGGACGATCGTTCAAGCGCGGGGCGCTCTCGATGCGGTACGGCTGGCCGGCGGTATCAGCCCGCAGCAGTTCCACTCGGATCGGCGTGATGACATTCAGCTTCAGGGAGCGGTCGATGTCGGCGTCCCCGATCACACCAACAACGAGCCCGAGCATCCGCTCGAGGTCCCATTCCTGGCTGGGCTTGATGTAACCCAGCGTCTTCGGGGCCGAAGTCCCGACAGAGACCACACGGTACATCAGCGGCAACTGCTTGCCGTCGTACACGGTGCTCGGCTGCAACTCGCCGATGACGGTGTACACCCGGATCTTGGCAACGTCCGCGAGCGCCTGCGTTGCCGCGGCATTCGTCGAATCGAGCGCGGCGCGGGCCTCTTCCTGGCGACGGACAGTCTCGCGGAACTCCTGGCGGAGGCGCAGGTACTCCAGTCGTCCGGCCAATGCCTGGCGACGGCGGTCGCTCGTTTCGGTCGCCAGCGCCTTCTCGAACTCGCCGAGCAACTCATCGACTTCGGAGGTCAGAACTGACTGAGACGCGACAACCCGGAGCTTGGACTCCAGAGACTCCACGAGTGCCGCTTGCTTCTGGAACTCGCTCATGCCATCGGCGGGCCGCACAACGGGAACCGGATTCACGGCCGGCGTCTCTGCCGGCTTCACCTCGGGCTGCGAGCCGTCAGTCTTGGGGGCGGGGGTTTCAATCCCGGTGTTCTTCTCGCCCTGGTTCAAGGTCGTCGGAGCGGGAACAGGTTCGATCGGCTTGGTCGCGTCGCCGGGGCCGGGATTCGTGATCTGCGGAGCGGTCAGGTCGGTTGGCTTGCCAGCCTCGGGCGCGGGCTTCGTGCCATCGACTACCGGCTTCGGGGTCTCGGGGGCGGGCACCGCCACCGGGGCGATCTCGGGGGTCCCGGCCTTGGCCCGGTAGGCAGCCGCCTCGGCATCGGTCGCCGCGCGGAGACCCTTGAGCTGGACAAACATGCGAGCCTGGGACGGGGCGTACACGCGGTAGGCGACAACCGGGCCGTCAGCCGTCTCGCGAACCTCTTCCTTCTTGCGAAGAACCGTGCCCACCGGCAGCGGGGTCTGCAGAAGCGGCTGCCAGGACGCACCGAACCCGGCGATCATGTGCGGCGCACGCAGTTTGGTCGCGATCGTCGTCTTCAGCGCATCGCCTTCGACTGCGACCTCCTCCACACGCACGAACACTGTCGCCTCCGGCGGATACCCCACGCGGGCCCACGTCTCGCTCACGCCGTCCACAAACAGGGCCTGCCCCTTCTTGAGCTCG
>JBEIUO010000498.1:0-3077 GCA_040374335.1 Phycisphaeraceae bacterium | reverse complement strand
TCCCCCGCAAGCCCGCCGACTAACCACCGCGCTCAGCAGCCCGCGTCCCACCGCGCAAAGAACGCGACCACGTCGTCCGCGTCCACCGACCCGTCGACGTTCACGTCCGACGACTCCTCCGCGGCATCCCATGCGCCGAAGAACTCGATGATGTCGTCCCCGTCCACACTTCCCGACAAGTCAAAGTCCGCGAGCGCGTCCACGACCAGCACCGCGTCGTTGCTCGGGTACGAGCCGCACGAATCCGTCGCGAGGCAGTCGTACACGCCCGAGTCGGAACAGTCTGCGTTCGTAATCACCAACTCCGCCGTGCCGCTGCCCGTGATCCGACCGCTGTCGCTGAGGTCGACGTACTCGCCGCTCGCGGTCATCTTGCGCCAGCGGTAGCTCACCCCGCTCGTGCTGCTCGCGGCGACCGCGAGCCGAACTTCGCGCCCCGAGAGCGTCCGGGCCGAGTTGGGCTGCTGCGAGAACACCACCGAGCTGCTCCCGAAGTACCGCGAGCCGTCCTGCGCAACCGTTAGCCCACCGCCGCCCCTGGCCGCGCGGATGTTCGCGAGTGGCAACTGCCGATCGCACGAGAAGATCGCGATCCGTCCGCCCGCGCCGCCGCCGCCGGGATTGTTCGTTCCACCGCCGTCGGCGAGAATCTGCCCCGAGCCGACAAGCCGAGGCGTCCGGATGACAATCGAGCCCCCCGCGCCACCGCCGGCACCGGGGTTCACCGTCGGAGCGGATTCGCCGCTGCACGAGATCGAACCGTTGATCGTGGTCGTGCCGCTCACGTCCAGCCGCAGCGCGGCACCGCCGTTCCCACCTCGGGCCCGCGTGGTGCTGCCGCCGCCGCTCCCGGGAAGCCGGGGCTTGCTGATCGAGCCGTACGCCTGGCCGCCGGCGAACGCCGCGCTAGCGCCACCCGCGCCGCCGTGACCACCACCCGAACCGCTGAGGTTCGCGGAGATGCCCGGCGCAACACCCTTGCCGTTGGGATAACCGAGCCCGTTGCCGAAGATGATCGATCGCGAGTCAATCGTGAGCGCGCCACCGACCCGCAGGTTGCACAGCGCGAGCGCGGGCAACACCAACTGATTCGCGGGCCCGCTGAGCACAACATCGCCGCCGATGGTCGTGATACCCGGTGCGGGCTGGAAGATCGAGGACCCCTCCAGCCGCAGCGACCCGGGGATCGACCGCAGATTCCCCACCACCAGCCGCGACACCCCGCGCACGACGACATCGCCAGGAACCGATGTCAACTCCGGGAGGTAAACCGTCGCGCCGCCCTCCACCACCAGCGGCTGCGAGATCGTCTCCAGATCAGCAAACCGAACGTTCGCGCCAGCCGCCACCGAGACACTCCGCGCCGCCTCGAGACCGGTCACGAGCGTCTGCGCCGCGGGAAGCGAACCGTTTCCCCCACCGACGAGTGTTACCTCCGGCAGTGGGTTGGAGAGCGTCGCACGGTAGATCGTGCCCGCCCCGCCCCGCTCGATCGAGTACACGCTCGTGCCGCCGGTCGCGCGCACCTGGCCCGTGAACGAGGACTGTGCGCTGGTGATCGCGACGCGACCACCGCCGCCGCCGCCCCAGCCCGTCGCACCGTCCGCGCCCGATGCCGAGATCGTCCCCGCACCCGCGATGGACATGCTGTTGATCGAGACCGTACCGCCCGCACCGGAGCCCGCGGTGCCCGTGCCCGGCAGTCCGTCGCAGGCAACTGGCCCGTCGATCGTCGCCACTCCGCGCACCACCAACACCAGCGAACCGCCACCCGCACCGCCGAGTTGCACGCCCGCCGCGCCACCACCGCTCCCGAGATCCGCCGGCGCAGCGATGCTCCCGTAGCTCGCCCCGCCGAGGGCATCGCCCGCCTTCGCGCCGCGACCCGCGTGGCCGCCGCCCGCCGCGCCGATCACGAGCCCCGTCGACGCATTGCCCGCGCCAGGTCCATCACCGGGCCCGAAACCCCGGCCCGTGGTGTCGATCCGCGAGGCAACCAGAGCACCGCCGGGTCCCTCGATGAGCATGTCGCCGTCGATTGTGAGATCGATCCCGTAGACCAGGTCCGCGCCGGCACCGCCCGAGTAGTCGTACACCGCGCTCGCGGGGTGCGTGAGAATCGCAGGTTCGTTCCCCGCGTCACGCACCAGCGTGAGCGAGCCCACGCGGTGCCGTCCGCTGATCGTCAGCACGCATCCACGCACCGTGATCTGCGCGCCCGACAACGGGACCACGACTCCCGAGACCGGATCCACCACGACCGTATCGGTGGGGCCGATGACGGTGTCGGCGGTCAAAAGTACCGGCTGGGCGGTGGCCGCGGCACAAAGTACAAGACTCATGGCCGTGACGGACAAACCAAGATGGCGAAGCTGCATTGCGGTCTCTCCGGGACTGCGCCGGGCGGCGCTGCACCCATAACGAAAGGCTACTTCGCTTTCGCGAGGGCGTCAATCTCAATGCGACGGAAGGCCCGATATCCCGCGACGAATCCTGTCGGGAACGAGAAAACCCCGTCGTGGAAGGCGTTCGTGAGGGGCGTACAGACCCCGCGAACAAACGCTAGAGCAGCGTCCCCTTCAGGATGAGGATCGCGAGCGAGAAGTAGATCAGGATGCCGGTGACATCGACCAGCGTGGCGACGAACGGCGTCGAACTCCCCGCGGGATCGAGCTTGCACTTCTTCAGCAGGAACGGCAGCATCGAACCCATCACGCTGCCCCAGACGACAACGCCCACGAGGGAGGAGGCGATGGTGATGGCCAGCATCACGAAGTGCTCTTGCACGTGCGTGTCGATGACGACGGCGCCGGTCTCCGGGTCGATGCGCTTGGTCGCGAACCAGCCCAAACTGCCCCACGTGGTGACGCGGATGAACCCCAGCAGGCCGACGATCGCGCCGAGGATGCCCGCGACCACGAGCTCGCGTCGCAGCACCGCCCACCAGTCCTTCAGCGTGACCTCGCCGAGCGCGAGCGCACGGATGACCAACGTCGACGACTGCGAACCCGAGTTGCCGCCCGCGGAGATGATCGCGGGAACAAACGTTCCCAGCACGATCGCGCGCTCCATCTGCC
>JBEIUO010000578.1:0-2738 GCA_040374335.1 Phycisphaeraceae bacterium | reverse complement strand
CGGGCACGGGCATCGTGTCCGCCAACGGCGGTTCGGCCAACAGTTGGGGAGGTGGCTCGGGAGGCCGCATCGCTCTCTTCTACGCCACCTCCGGCTTCACAGGATCACTGCGGGCCTTCGGCGGTACGAGCCCGGCTTCGTCTCAGCGCGGCGGCGCGGGCACGATCTACATCAAGCCTGCCTCGCAGCTCAATCCCGATCTCATCATCGACGCCGGCGCACTCCCCTCGCTCCGGCCGGCGACAACCTCCGTCGCCGGTGACCGCGTCTACCGCACGATCATCGACCGCGGCGCGGCCAACCTCGTCTTCACCTCGGCGGTTCAAACCGAGCAGACCCTCACGCTTCAGGGCGGCTCGTGGCTCACGTTCGCAACCGGCGACAACCAGGTAGGCACGAACCTGCTGCTCTCCGGCACCGCCAACACGATGTTCAACCCCCTCGCGGCCCGACTCGACCTCACCGTGCTCGGCAACTTCACCATCGACTCCGGCTCAGCAGTCAACGCCGACGGACGCGGCTTCGCGGGCGGTCAGGGACCCGGCGCCGGTACCACGAGCAACAACGGCGGCATCGGCGGCGCGGGTGGCGGGTACGGCGGCAGGGGAGCGACCTCGAGTCCCTTCGCTGGAGGCGTGGCCTACGGCTCCTACTCGCAGCCCGACCAAGTCGGCAGCGGCGGCGGCGCGTCCAGCGGCAACATCGGTGGATCCGGCGGCGGTGCGGCCAAGATCACCGTGGGCGGCACGCTTACCGTTGACGGCTCACTCTCCGCGAATGGTGTCGTCGGAGTCAGTTCTTCCGGCTGCGGCTCGGGCGGCGGTCTATGGGTCGTCGCCCCCACCATCGCCGGCGGCGGTTCCATCGCTGCCAACGGTGGTTCGAACAACTCCTGGGGCGGGGGCGGCGGCGGTCGCATCGCGTTCTACTTCGACGCCATGCCCTTCACCGGCACGGTGCGCGCGGCGGGCGGAAACAGCCCCGCCAGCGCGCAGCGGGGCGGCGCTGGCACCATCTTCCGGCAGGCCTCCTCCGAGTCCAACCCCGAGTTCGAACTGGACAACCTCGTCACGTCGGGCGATTTGTCCGCGGAAACAGCGGTGGTTCCCGAAGGCCCCTTCCGAAACGTCTCGATCTCCGGCCGCGCCAACGGCCGCTTCACCGACGCGGTGACCGTCGAGCTTGATACCACGGTTCAGAGCTCCGCAAGACTTACCTTCGCACCCAGCGACAACGTGGTGCTCGATGACGTCACCGTGACGGGCGCCGGCTCGACGATCTTCAGTCCCTCCCAAGCCCGCCTTGATCTCTTCGTCGGTGGCGACGTCACCGTCGGCACCGGCGCGGCGATCAACGCCGACGCACGCGGGTTCCCGGGAGGTCAAGGACCCGGGCGTGGCACCGCCAGCAACAACGGCGGTATCGGCGCAGCGGGCGGCGGGTACGGTGGCGCTGGCGCGACCGCCACGCCGTTCGCCGGAGGTCAGCCCTACGGCTCCGCGACTCAGCCGTTCGATCTCGGCAGCGGCGGCGGCTCCTACGTCGGAAACCCCGCGGGCGCGGGCGGCGGTGCGATCCGCCTCTCCATCAACGGCGCTCTCACCGTCGACGGCACCATCACCGCGCGCGGCGGGCAACCCCCATCGTCGTCGGGCTCCGGATCCGGCGGCAGCATCTACCTCGAGGCCTCTGGCCTCGTCGGCTCGGGCACGGTCAACGCCAACGGCGGTCCAGCGGGTAGCGGAGTCTGGGGAGCGGGAGGAGGCGGACGCATCGCGGTCTATTCGTGCGCGGTCACCATGCCCGTTGCCAACATTACGGCAAGCCGCGGCTCCACCGGCGGCGCCCAAGCCAGCAACGGGACGATCAACTTCGGTTCGTCCTCCGTCACGGTGCTCACGCAACCTCAGTCGCTCGCGATCCTCTCCGGTCTTCCG
Organism: Phycisphaeraceae bacterium; assembly: GCA_040374335.1. Lineage (GTDB taxonomy): Bacteria > Planctomycetota > Phycisphaerae > Phycisphaerales > UBA1924 > JBEIUO01. The sequence continues at coordinate 801 of JBEIUO010000578.1, read as the reverse complement.
ATCCAGTTCGTCTGCGATGCCGTGACATCGCAGCCCAGCGGCAACGTGAGCTACCGCTGGCGCAAGCGCGACAGCTCCGGCGAGTTCATCCCGCTCTCCGACGACGCTCGCATCACCGGACCCAACACCGGCACCATCACCTTCTCGTCGACCGAGTGCGACGACGCGGGTGTGTACGACTGCTTGATCTCAGACGACTGCGGATCGTTCCCCAGCAATCAGGCGATCATCACCGTCGATCCCATCGCGGACTACAACGACGACGGCGGCGTCGACGGCGATGACGTGATCGACTTCTTCGCCGATTGGGACAACGGCCTCATCGCATCCGACCTCACCGGCGACGGCGGCGTAGACGGCGACGACGTCATCTTCTTCTTCAGCCGCTGGGACATCGGCTGCTGAAACGACCGGAGGCGGACCATCGCAGCGGCGCGGCAGCAGCGGTGCCCGTCGGAATACAACGGAGATGTCGGCGTTGGCCCTGGCGACGCCAGCGTTGTGCTCGGTGATTGATGTGATGGGCTCGTTGCCGCGACACTACCCGGTGGTGGGGGGGTTAGACGCTTGCAACACGATCAATCGCTTCGCGAGGTGGGACGCGGGGTGCTGATCACGATGAGCTGATTGACGCGAGAATCACGCCGATGATGATCTCGAGCACCGATCGATCTGCGTCGGGATTCGCGAAACCTCCCTGCCGCCACGCTCGCAGCTTCTCGGGCTGATCCAGCCACTCCGCGAGCTCCGGGGGAGGCGCAGCACCGGCGAGCTCCGTGCGGGCGCGCCGAACCACAGAGT
>JBEIUO010000030.1:0-10352 GCA_040374335.1 Phycisphaeraceae bacterium | reverse complement strand
GTGCGGCACGCAGAGCAGCGAGTACCTTCCCGCGGTTGCGTCCGACTCAAGATCGCAGGTTGCTCGCTTCCCCAGCTGCGGCGGAGTCGTCAACAACCTTTTTCAGCGCGTTGCAGTTTTTTCTCGCGCTTGGTCACGGGGCAGCTGCTCATCAGCCTTCGAGGTACGGATCGAATCCGCCGCCGCCCTCATTCAAGACCTCGACCAGCACCGCTTGGAGTCGATCGATCTCGGACTTCGTGCCCGAAGTGAGGTACCTGGGGGTGTCCCCGTTGCACTCCGAACGAGACAGGTAGAAGTATCCTTTGGCTTCGCCAACCCCGCGCGACTTCCATCCCGCACGCTTGAACGCCTCGACAACGTCAGAGCGAGCGGCGCGGTCGTAGACGAGGATCGTGCCCTCAATCAGCATCGCAGGCTGCGCGCTTCGGCTGGCTCTCTTCGCCACCTTCGGCCCCTGCAACGGTCAGAAGGCTTCCGCCAGCTGCTTCCATCGGTAGGGGTACTTGTGGAACTTCTTCCTGAACTGGCCCTCCAGCCCGCGGCGGATCTGGGTACGCATCGAGATCAACTTTTCGGGCATGTGACCGTGGTGCTCGTGAAGCACCTTCATGGCCTTCATGCCCTTGATCGCGACGGGATCGCCCACCAGCTTCGCCAGTTCCAAGACCGCGCCGTTGTGGTCGTTTTCGTCGGTCATTCGGCGGATCTTCTCGATCGCGATGCCGATCTTCCGATCTTCGGGGCTCATGCTGGCTCGCTTGGTCATGCTCGGATCCTATCACGACTTGCCGGACGAGGCAACGCTCCGTCAACCAGGGCTCACCGTGCTGCCACGAGCACTTCCAGACCCTCACGACAGCAGCAGCGGTGCCGACACGGGGAACATCGACAGGTCATCCTCGATCTTGTCCGCCCAGCGGGCGAGCGAGTCGGAGGCGTTCGCCATGACAAGGCGACTTGCCCCTCGCGACCGATGCCCCAGCGAGTCGCACAGGTCGAGCGCGACGAGCGTCTCGTCCAGCGCGGCGGCGAGCAGCCGAGGGTCCGGCTCCCTTACCAGCGGTGAGTAGGCGGCATCCGTGAGAGCCCGCGCCCGCTTCAGCACAGCCGTCGCCGCGACCAACTGCTCGCTCAAGCTCACGCGGGTCTTCCTCCGCTTCTTCTTCATCATTCTGGCTCCTTTTGTCCCGCTTGTGTGCTGGTTCATCGTGCGCCTCGCTCTGACAGACTAGGCACGCCGAGGCGTCAGTCCACCTCGCTTGCCGTGGCCCGTTTTTCTTCGGGCTCGTCTCCTTCTTGGCTCCCGATCGGCTACTCTCTGCCCTCGTGCGTCCTCCGAACCCAGACGTGCCCCATGACCCGCCCACCGAAGAAGAGCGACGGCTCGGCTCGTGGTTTGAGTGCCGCGGCTGCAAGCAGGACTGGCCGCTGCGGCTCGCGGACGTGCGCGAGCGGCACAGGTGCCACAACTGCGGCCGGGCACTCCGACGTGAGCGCCAAGCTGCGACTCGTGAGCGGGCGCGCTCGGGCACGCTGGAACATCCGGTCCAGCCCGCGAAGCAGGCCGAGCCCGTGCCTTCGGTGCAGAAGAACGGGCTCGACCTGAGCGACCCTGGGCTCCACGCCGCGCTTTACGAAGGGCGCGTGCCGGAGGAGGTGTCGCGGAGCATCGACGCCTTGATCGAACAGGCGGCAGCGCGCAGAGGCCGCTGAGAGCGCGTCCGGCACCCCGTCGGCCTGAGTCAGCCTTCCGTTCCGTCCTCGGCCGCCAGCTTCAGCAGCTTCTCCGTGGCCTCGTAGGTGCCGGAGTTCAGCCGCTTGACCTGCTTGCTGCGGATGAGGTTCTGGACGAGCGCGCCCGCGCGCGAGGCGCTGCCCACCAGCGAGCGGATCTCCGCGAACGTCACCCGGTGCTTGGGCCGCGTGACAAACATGCGGCGGATCGCCACCGTCGAGCCCGGCCCGCTCACCTTGCCCGTGACAGGCACCGGCACCGCCACCGGAGCCGAGCGCTTGGCGGGGTAGATCACCGCGTCGATGCCAGCGATCTGCGCGTCGATACGCGCACGCTCCTCCACCAGCCGGGCGCGCTCCTCCACCAGCCGCGAACGCGCGGCCTCGAACGCAGCCAGCGCGCCGTTCGCGCTTGCCACCTCCGGCGGAGCCGCCGCCTCCGGCGCGGCGTGGCTGTTCTGCTCGGTCGTGCTCTCGAAAACCTCGTTCGCGTCCATCATCTCGTAGTCCTCCCTGATCCTCTTCCAGCTTGCTTCGATGTCGGACTCCGGCTGCTCCCAGTAGCCGCCAGCGTCGTGATCGACCGCGAGTGAGACCTCCCACCGATCGCCCCACTCATCGAGGCAAACAGCTTGGACGCTCTCTCGGTTGCGGCGGCCTCCGTACTTCACGGACGCCACCGCCGACTCGCACAGCACCACGTTGGGCGGCGGGTCCGCGGCGTCGTGATCCATCGACTCGAACACGTCGAGGATCCACCGCATCGGATCGTGCTCGATCTCGATGCACCGGGCCTCGGCCTGAGCGCTCAGATCGTCCGCCTCCTCAAGCATCGCCCCTCCAGTCGGCCCACGAGATCAGGCAGGCCCGGAGGGCATCCCCGATCGTGTGGCCGCGCCCCTCCACGCCCAGCACCGGAGCCTCGCTCGGCCGGATCACCGTCGCGACGTACTCGCCACGACGAAATACCACCTTCTCGATCTTGAAGCCCCTGGCGACCAGCATATCTGCCGCCACGTCCACGGGCATATCATCGGTCAGCTTCAACACTGCGAGCCTTTCCGCGGCGTGTGAGCCGCTGAGTGTCTGACACCTGTAGCGACGCTGGCGCAGCCTGTCAATGACCCCGCCAGCGTCGTTTCATCGATCATCGCGAGCGCACCACGCGCGCTCGTTTTGCTCCTCGAACGCGGCCTCCGCGAGGGCGGGACGCTCCGCGATCCAGTCCGCGAGAGCGCCCGCGCCGAGCGGCGCGTCGTAGTCGTAGGTGTCCTCCGACACGGGAAGCACCTGCACCTCGGCCCAGCGGTACGCGCGTGCGATCCGCCCCGCCGCGTCGATGCCCTCGTGACACTCGACCGAGCCGAGAACGAGCCAGTCGCCCACCTCGATCTCCACCTCCACCGCATGCTGCCGGGGGTACTGGCTGCCCCACTCGCGCATCGTCACACCTCCACCGCGTCCCACAGGTACTCGCACGACGAGCAGAGGTAGCTCCGCTCGCTCATGCGGGTCGCCCCGTTGTCCTCGATCTCGCACCCCCCACACTCGGGGCACGCGAGACCGTGGAGCCGCTGGGCCTCGCGCCGGAGCGCGGCGAGCTTGCGTCCCTTCTCCGCCTCGGGCGCGTCCGAGAGGAGCACCGCGAGCGCCCGCTTGTCGAGGTCGCTCATGCCGCTCCCCGCATCATGGCGTGCGCCGCGCGGCCGAAGGCGCGGGCATCGTAGTAGGCGTTCCGCCTGCCGTCGCGCCACGTCTGCGCGCCGCGGCCCTCGCAGCGAAAGCAAGACCCGCCGGGGCCGGTCGGCACGCCGTTGTGCGTGCCCGTGACGAACCGGCCAGTGCCCGCGCATCGGCGGCACGAGAACGTCGCCCGATCGGTCGCCGCGAGCCACGCCTCGGGCGTCGCGCCCTCGCCCACGAGCGCCCGCACGGCCGCATCGAACGCGGCACGGCTGGCGTTGTCGTAGGCCGCATGCGCTCGGCGCGCGGCGTATTCCCGGCGCATCGCCGCGACGTCCTGGGCGGGCTCCGCGCCGCCCTCGGAACGCTCGGCCGCAGCCTCGGCCTCGGCGTCCGCCACCTCGCGCATGTCCCGCGGCGGGTCGCGATCGACGCACTTGCGGCACGTCGCCGCGGAGACCTGCGTGCGGTGCATCTCGCCGCACGAGCACTCCCAAGGGTAGCCGCGCTCGACGGCGGCCTTCTGCCACTTCTCCATCGCTGCCTCCTGCCCGGCGTGTCAGCCAGGACAAGGCACATCGTAGCAGGGTCAAACCGCCGCGCAACACCTTCCTTCAGTTTTTTTCAATCGCCCCCCGCGTGGGTGGTCACAAGCGTCTCCCTGATCAGCGCATCGAGGCGCTCGCGTCCTAGCAGCAGCAGCGCGGTCGCGACCATGACTGCGCGGGACGATGGAGCCCCTTCGTTTTCGTCGGGCAGGACGCAGTAGAGCACCTCGCCGTCGGGCGAGAATACGATCGCGCTGTGTCCGGGTCCGATGTTCACTCCACGTCCACTTCGGGAGAGAGTATGAACACCTCCCCGCCCAGGGCGCGGTCGCGGCAGAAGCATCCGTACCTGTTCGCGAGAGCGATGTCGCCCTCCATCAGGTCGCACGACTGGCGGCAATCCTCGGCACGCTGCCGACGGTTCGCGTCGTGCTGCCACGAGAGAGCAGCGGCAGCCGTAGCGATGGCGGTCAGGCAGAACACGGCGATGGCCCAGGGGTAGTCGAAGCTCTTTTGCATGCCGGTCATCCGAGCTTGCCGATCAGGTCGCGGATCGTCTCGTCCATCCGAGCCGCGCTCCGGTAGGTGCGAATGTAGTCGAGCCCCAGCCTGGAAAGCTCCTCTGCGCCATCGGGGAACTCGCTCAGGCGCCTCGACGCATCGGCTACCTTGCGAAGGTCATCGGACAGCGCCCAGTACGCCGGGCTCAACTCCTCGCGCAAGTCGCCCCACCAGCCGCCGACCACAGGCACGCCCGCAGCGAACGCCTCGTGCTCCGCAAGCCCGAACCCTGCCCCGCGAGGCAACGCCGAGAGGAAGCCCGAGCACGAAGAGAGCAGCTGCGCCTTCTTGGCTCCCGTCGCAAAACCGGCGGGCTGGTCCTGGCCGTAGAAGGTGTGAACCGTTCCTCGCGTGATCGCCGGGATGATGCCCTCACGGTCGTCGCCGCGCGTGTTCGGCCTACTACGAAGCGACCAGAGGTTGTTTGGGGCCCACATCCACACTGGCTCCGGCTCGTAGGCGGGGCTCAGAAAGTGGAACGGGATCTTCTCTCTACCGGCGGACTGGAGCCACGCCACCATGTTGCTGAAGCAGACCGCCCCGCTGATCCCATCCTCGAACTCGCGCGGAAGCAGGTGCCTCTGGTAGCCGTTGTGCATGACCCAGAGCAGCTTCGCCTGCGGCCAGAACCGGCTCGCCCGACGGTGGTGCTCGGGTGAGCAGATCAGAACGGCCTGCGGCACCGGGTCGATCTGATGGTCCCACGTCGGAACCGTGAGCATCGAGGCCTCTTGAAGTCCCTCGTGGTCCCCCAGCGGGGACGCGCGGAAGTGCCACTCGCCAGACCGGCCGAGAATGTTCAGCAGCGTGGGCGACTGGATCGCGGCGACGACGCTGAACTTGCTCACTTTGCCTGCCCCTCGGAGCGCATCGAAATGCGAAGCAGCACGAGGTAGCCGATCAGGTCGAGCACGACATCCTCGCCCGCGGCGCTGCCGCGAGCCAGCCGGGACAGCTTGTCGTCAAGCCGAACCAGAAGCTGCTCGGTGGGCGTGGCCTTGCTGAAGATCCTCACGGGTTCCAGCGCGGAGTTGCCGTAGGCGGCGTTCTTCTCGACCAGCACCTTCGCGACGGCGAGGCACTCGTCCACGATGGCATCGCCCATCGGGGCACGCGCCGCGAAGATGCAGAGATTCTCGATCTGTTGGGACGTCATGCGCCCGCTTCTACACCGACCACAAGTGTCTGACAAGTCCTGGCGGCCCAGCGCAGATCGAGTAGTCTGACCTCATGGCCGCCGCTGGCATCCTCTTCGTCTGCCCCGCCACGAGCCGGATGCTCCTGGGGCTTCGGAGCGAGCAGGTTCACGCACCTCACTGCTGGAGCGTGATCGGCGGCAGCATGGAGCCAGGGGAGACGCCGGAGCAGGCCGCGGTGCGAGAGGCCCGAGAAGAGGTGGGCTACCACGACGAGATCCTGCTGATCCCCAGCCTCGTCTACGTTCGACCCCCGCACTTCCGGTACTGGAACTTCGTCGGACTGGTGCCGAGCGAGTTTCGACCGAAGCTGAACGGAGAGCATCTCAGGGCAGAGTGGTTCTACCCAGACCGGCCTCCGAGACCGCTGCACCGGGGCACCGCCCTGCTTTTGGACATGGCGCGCAGCCAGATCGCCCGCGCCGCCGCAGGAGGCTACGAATGACCGAAGCGAGTGAGAAGGTGAACGAGATCCGCGAGCGGATTGCCGAAGAGAACCCCGAAGCTCTGTTTGCAGACGGCTTCGATGATGCCCTGGTCGGCCCGCTCCGCCGATGCGGCCAGCCGACGCTCGCAGCCTACTCCTACCGCAAGTCCGTCGAAGTGCTCATGCGGGAGGATTCCAAGGGGAACCCTGGCATGTCCTACGAGGACGCCGTCGAGTGGATGGAGTTCAACGTCGTCGGAGCCTGGATGGGCGAGCACACGCCCGCGTGGATTCAGGACGACTCGGACGACTCCGACTGACCCGCGGCCTGCTCGTGGGCCTGGATCTGCGAGCTTGCCTCCGCGATGACGTGCTGCCACGTCACGGAGTCCTCGGAGTCGGCCACGGGCGCTCCCTGAGCGATGCACTCGGCCAGACGGTGCAGCGCGTACCCGCGGGCCTGCGACCAGACCGCCGCGTCAGCGATGTGCAGGGCGCTGAAGATCACCGAAGGCGCGAGCACCGGCAGACGCACCGACCCGCCTTGCGTCCACCCTTCGACCAGCGACCCTCGGTCTTCCTCGGGCAGCGCAAGCCGAGCGGCGGCCTCTCGCTCCACCTCGGACACCAGCGACCACTCGGCAGCCGCGCGCCACGCTGGGCCGTCCGAAGCGTTCCACCGCCCCTTGCCGAGACCTCGCGCCCAGGCCGCCCGCGCCGTTCCTGCGCTGCTGCCGCCCGCGTTCGCCACGCCGCCGAGCCCGTGCAGGTCGAGCGCGATGAGCGCGGCCACAAACCCGTGCTCCGCGCCAGGACCGATCGCCGCCTTCGCCGCCTCGACCGTCTGCTGGCAGCGCCAAGCGTGGCGAGCCGGAGCGGTGAGACGCCGCAGCGCGTCCAGTTCTTCGCGCCCCAGGTTAGGCAGGCTCTGTTCGATGCTCGCCCAGGTGGGAGGAGCGCTTTGAGACTTGTTCGTCGTCATGCTGGGTAGACGTCGGGTGAGCGACTAGGCTGACAACTACTTCGCCCGACCACCATCACCGATGGTTCCGGGGTCTGGCTTCACGACCGCGAGCCTGGATTCGTGAACAAGCACGGCCGCCATGCACGAGTGGCACGTCGGGCGTCGGCGCTCGAAGCCGCGCTTGAACTCCGCCCAGGGCCCACAAAGGGTCCAGGCCCCGCCCGCCGAGATCGCCGGGGGCGTGGCCTGTTCCTGCGTCAGGTGCCACTGCTCGTCTGCGAGAAGAACGCACTGGTAGACGGGGTTGCCGTCCGGCGAAAGCTGCTCGCCTCCCTGCTTCTTGCCCATGCGGCACCTGCTCCGCGTCAGGTTTCGCCGGAGAGGAAGTGCTCGGCGTCGTAGGGCCCGTCGTCGTCGCGCACGCGCCTGCTCTTGCGGGCGGGGCGAGCCAGAGGAGCGTGACCGACCTCGGAAAGCTCGCGGAACCGACGCTCGGCACCGTTGAGCGACACCTCGGCGTCCACCGAGGCGTGCGAGTAGGGGACGAACAGCAGATCGAAGGCGCTGAAGCTCAGTTCCATGTCGCCGGTCACGTTCTGAGCCATGAGGCGCAGGCTCTTGACCGTGTTGTCCTCGATCCGGTGGGCCAGCGAGTAGGCGAGGATGAGCCCGAAGCCGGGCTCGTAGCCCATCGGATCCACATCGTAGGGATCGCGAAGCTCGTTCACCCGCTGCATGATCCTGTCGATGCTGCCGATGCCGAGGCTGCTCGAAAGCTCCACGATCCGCTCCGCGCGGCGGCGCATCGACGCTTGGATCTCTCCGATCCGCTCCTCCATCGCCAGCTTCACCTCGCGCTCCGTCTTGCGGAACACAAGCCCGTCGCCCTGTCGGAGCCTCTTCAACTCGCTGATGTAGTCCACGCTGCCTCCTATGCTTGCGACATACCGCGGCACGGCTCCCAGGTCAACTGGCATCTGTCAGACACCTCGGGCATGATGCGGCGCATGACCGACGTGAAGATCGACCTGACCCTGGGCGAGAAGCTCGGAAAAGAACTCGAAGATGGGCTTTTGATCTACTACCGGATCAAGGAGCACAAGCTCGACTACTCCATGATGAACCGGCCGCACCCCGACCTGAGCAGCGTGGACGACCACGCCCTCGCGACGGTGATCGTCTACGCCGGTCGCAACTTCGAGATCGTCCACGACCCGAAGCGTGGCGAGGCAGAGCGCGTCGATCGGCAGGACGGACGCAGCGTGACCTACAACGAGTCGATCGACATCGACTTCGAGAACCGGAAGATCACGAGCACCCGTCGTCGGGACATGACCCTCACCGTGCTCGAAGGCATCGTCGCGGACCTGATCCGCCGAGCGCCAGAGCCCACCAAGAGCGTCAACTGACCATGCCGACCTACACCTACGAGTGCCCGACCTGCAAGCAGGAGTTCGAGGCCGAGCAGAAAATCAGCGACCCCCCGCTCGACAAGTGCCAGACCCCTCGCTGCTCGGGCACGCCGAAGCGGACCATCCCCTCCTCCACCAGCTTCGTGCTGAAGGGGAAGGGATGGTACCGCGACGGGTACTGACTCAGCCGATCAGCGCGTGCTCGGCCCAGAAGGCCCGACTCTCCACGACGCCTTCCCAGTTCGGGATGGTCGTATCGCCGGGCTCGCGCGGCGCGCTGGGGCCGCCGTAGGCCGTGTAGAGGACGAGGCCGTCGTGGCCCTGCGTCGGACCAGCGATGACCGTCACCATGCGCGTGCGCGGCTTCTCGACCGACTCGCGCAGGACACGGCTGGCGCACTTGCGATTGCCGCGGATGATGTACTTCACGTCCTCCTCGGGCACCGCAGGCAGGCCGAGAGCGGGGCCGACGAGGCCGCACTCCACGGTCCCCAAGTGCTCGGGGAGCGTGAAAGTCTGGATGAAGAACGAGGTGCGATCTTCGCATTGGTCGAGCAGCCACTGAAGCTGCTCGGGCGAGATGCCGTGATCGGTGTGCGACTGCGGGACGGTGTTCATGCCCAGTAGACGCGGACGGCCCCTCGACCCTGACAGCCGTCCGCGCCTGCTGGTTCTTTTGCTCGACCGCTTGCTCACGATCGGCCTCTCACGCGGGCACGACGGTAGCACGGATGCGGTTCAGGCTGACCCAGCGGTCGATCAGCTTCTTCGCGCAGGCAAAGCGATCCTTCGGGATGGGAGCCTGACCCGCCACGACGGCGTAGTAGGCCACCCTCGGCCCCGCTGGGGTCATGGAGAGCCCCTGACGGACCTCGGCCAGGACGACGCCCTGCGGGTCGAGCCAGCGGTACATGGCGCGGGTCGCAGCGTTCACAGAAGGCCCGTCTCGTTCAGCCGATCGTACATTTTGTCGGAGAGCGCCATCGTCGTGAACGCAACCGCCGCCGACGGTGCCGTTCGGATGAACTCCTCGTCGGCCCACTCAAGCTCGGGCTCGGGGTCGCCCGCGTAAGCGGTCGATGGATACAGGCGGTCGATCAACCATCCGTTGACAAGCCGCCGCTTGCCCTTCGGGAGAATCGAGGCTTCCTCGACGCCCTCGTTCCAGTGCATGACCGAGCCTTTGTAGACGATGCCGTAGACCACGGGATCGCCTTCTTCTCCGCTCGACTGCCAAAAGACCCGACTGGGAGCCTCATCGATCTTGAACGGGAAGCTGCCGTAGCCCTTGGGCCAGAGCAGCCGCAGCATCTCCATCATCGCGTCGAGGTGCTCTTGCTCAGTCATCGACGCGCCCTCCGGCGGCGGTTTGCGGCCATGCGGCGACGCTGGTGCTTCGCGCCGACGTCGTAGGCCCCGATCACGACGTCGGCGGCCTCCTTCGCGGTCAGGCCCGCCGCCAGAAGCTCCCCAGCGATGCGCTCGACCTGTGCATCGAGCCAGCGGTCGGAGCGACCGGCCATGCGGTCCTCGGCGGCATCCAAGGTGAGCGCGTACAACTCGGCTGCGAGAGCCGCGACGCGACGGTCGGGGTTGCGACGGGGACGAGCCCGTCGGGAGGTGCGCTTGCGGGTCATGCCGCAGACACTACCGCATCACCGAGAGCGACGCGAGGTGCGCTTCGGCTTGCGACTCGTCCGCTTGCGGTTCGGCGTGATCTTCCACGACGTCGCCAAGCTCGGCAGCACCTTGGACCCCGACGACAGCTTCATGCCCATCGACTTCGGCAGGTCGGTGTAGACGTTCCGCGGCGACCCCATCGAC
>JBEIUO010000300.1:0-4377 GCA_040374335.1 Phycisphaeraceae bacterium | reverse complement strand
CGGGCGCGCAGATCCTGCTGAACAACACCTACCACTTGCTGTTGAGGCCGGGACCTGAGCTGGTGCAGAAGATGGGCGGGGTCCACCGGTTCATGAACTGGGACCGACCGATCCTGACGGATTCGGGGGGGTACCAGGCGTTTTCGCTGGCGGACATGAACAGCGTGGACGACGACGGGGTGACGTTCAAATCGATCATCGATGGAAGCATGGTTCGACTGACCCCGGAGGAAGCGATCCGCGTGCAGAACGCGCTGGGGGCGGACATCATCATGGCGTTTGACGATTGCCCGCCTGCCGCGGACGCATCGCCTGAGGCAGCGGATGCGAGCGAGGATCCGAGGGCGAAGCGTGCGGTGGTACGGGATGCGGGGCGGCGGGGGTACGACCATCAGAAGCGGTTGGACGTGGCGCTGGACCGGACGGCCAAGTGGCTGGAGCGGTGCAAGGCCGCGCACGGGCGGCCGGACGAGCAGTCGCTGTTCGGGATCGTGCAGGGGGGGACCGATCTGGAGCGGCGGACCCGGTCGGCGGGGCAGGTGTGCGGCGTGGAGTTGCCGGGGTACGCGATCGGCGGGGTTGCGGTGGGGGAGACCTCCGCGGACATCGCGCGGGTGGTTCGGCACACGGCGCCATTGTTACCGGAAGGGAAACCCAGGTACCTGATGGGGGTGGGGTACGAGCGGGACATCGTCGCGGCGGTGCTGGCAGGGGTGGATATGTTCGACTGCGTGCTGCCGACGCGGAACGGGCGGAACGCGAACGCGTTTACGCGGACGGGGCAGATCCGGCTGCGGAATGCGAAGTTTGCGGGGGACGCGGGGCCGATCGAGCCGGGGTGCGACTGCGAGGCGTGCGCGCCGGAGCTGCATGGATGGCGAGGGGCGGGGGGGTTCAGTCGAGCGTATATTCGACATCTATTCATGGCAGGGGAGATGTTGGGGCCGATTTTGGTGAGCCTGCACAATCTGAGGCACTTCCAACGGCTGATGTTGGACATTCGTTCGGCAATCCGGGATGATTGCTGGACGGGCTTCGCCGAGCGCTGGCCCGTAGCGGCTTCTGGATTTCCACCCGGCGTGGGCGGGGCGGGTGGTTGTGTTGTCTGATGAAAGGTATCTATGTCTCAGGTGAGCATTGACTTGGGTGTGATGGCCGGAGTGATGGGCCAGGCGCAGGGTGGGGAGCAGTTGGTTCCGGCGGGCGGGGGCGGGACGACGGCGGTGCCGACGACCGGGGCGCCCGGGACGGCAACACCGGCCGGGACCGGGACTGGGACCACGGGCGGGGGCGGGCTGGGATCGTGGATTTTCCTGCCGCTGATCTTGGTGTTCGGGTTCATGATCTGGACGAGCTCGCGGCAGCAGAAGAAGGAGCAGGCGAAGCGGCAGGAGCTGCTGAAGGGCCTGCATCGTGGTGACAAGGTTCAGACGATCGGGGGCGTGATCGGTACCGTGGCGGACATCTCGGACGACGAGGTTGTTCTGACGGTGGAGCAGGGCCGGATTCGGTTCGCGAAGTCGTCGGTCCAGCAGGTGATTCGGGCGAGCGGGACGAAGTCGGAGCCGGTGCTGGAGGCGAAACCCGAGGGGAGTGCCGCGAAGGTCTGAGCGTTTCGCGGCGTAGGTAGAGAAGGACAACTGAGGCGGGCCGTCGCCGGTGGCGTCGGTGGATCGCGTATCGCAAGTCAACATCATGCAAAAGAGCATCATCACGCGTTTGGTGATCATTCTGGCGGTCACGGCCCTTTGCGGGCTGGTGGCGTGGCCACCCGGGGAGAAGCTGCGGCTGGGTAAGGACCTGGCGGGCGGCGTGAGCCTGGTGTATTCGGTCTCTATGGAGAACGAGCCGGACCCTGCTGGCGTTCTCAACCAGATGATCACGGTGCTCAAGGAGCGAGTGGACCCGGACGGGTTGATGGAGATTTCGATCGTTGCGCAGGGGCGTGATCGGTTGGAGATCACGATGCCTTTGCCGACGGCGAAGGTGAAGCAGTTGAAGCAGGCCTACGAGGATGCTCTGGCCGAGCTGACGAAGATCGAGATCACGGAAAGCAGGCTTGATCGCGAGTTGGCGAAGCCTGTGGCGGAGCGGGCGAAAGCGCTCGAGGCGGTGTCGGGCGGGAACTCGGCTCGCCTGTCGCTTTTGAACGACTTGGCGAAGGCGTACGACATGTGGAGCGGGTTGGCGACGGCGTACAACGCGTTGCCCGAGGACAATCAGGAAGCCCGGCGCGCGATGGTTGGGGACGTGGCGACGGCCAGCCTGGCGTACGACAAGGCGAAGCAGGCGGTGCTGGCGACGGTTGTGTCGCCGGACGAGATCCGTGGGGTGGTTGCGGCGAGCACGAAGACGCGGACGGTGAAGGATGGCCGGAAGGTTGTCACGCTGCCGAGTCGTCGCGAGCTTGCGGAGTCCCACATCCGGGAGGCCCACCCGAGCTCCGGTCCGGAGATCGACCGGTTGCTGGCGTTGCACAGCGCGTACCTTGCGAAGCGCAAGACGCTGGATGACCCGAACGACCTGGTGCGGATGCTCCAGGGCGCGGGCGTGCTGAGCTTCCGGATCACGGTGAAGCCGGGCGAGTTGGCGGAAGAGAACCAGTTGCGGGCCCAGTTGCAGGAGCGTGGGCCGCGGAACGTGGAGTCGCGGGTCGGGCACTGGTTCAAGATCAACCAGATTGAGGCGTGGGTCGACCAGAAGAAGGACGCGGACTTCCTGTTCGAGTCGCCGAACAACGTGCCGGGGTACTTCGCGAGCCGGTACGGAGCGGTCGCGGAGTTCTACCAGGGCGATTACTACATGCTCTGCTACACGGGTCCCGGCAAGGAGCTGGTGCCGAACGAAGGGGACTCCTGGCGGGTCTCGTCGGCGGGTCAGACGATGGACGAGCTGGGACGGCCGGCGATCCGCTTCGAGATGGACGCGCGTGGCGCGGTGAAGCTGGGGGACCTGACCCGGGCGAACGTGCAGCGGCAGATGGCCGTGCTGCTCGACGACCAGGTGTATACCGCCCCGACGTTGGAATCGGCGATCTCGTCGAGCGGCCGGATCACGGGCAAGTTTGACCAGAGCGAAATCGAGTACATCGTGCGCGTGCTGGGCGGCGGCGCCCTGCAGGCGAAGCTCTCGAAGTCTCCGATCAGCATCAACAACCAGGCCCCGGAGCTTGGCAAGGACAACCTGGACGCGGGTCTGCGGGCGGGTCTGTACTCGTTCCTGATGTGCGCCGGGTTCCTGACTGTCTACTACTTCTGGTGCGGGATTAACGCGACGCTGGCCCTGGCGATCAACCTCGTGCTGATCGTCGGCGCGATGGCCGCAAACCACGCGGCGTTCACGCTGCCCGGCATCGCGGGCGTGATCCTCTCGATCGCGATGGCGGTCGACGCGAACGTGCTGGTGTACGAGCGCATGCGGGAAGAGAGTCTGCGGGGCAATGACCTGAAGAAGTCGGTGCGGTTGGGGTACGAGAAGGCGATGTCGGCGATCGTCGACGGCAACCTGACGAATCTCATCGTCTGCCTGGTGCTCGGGTTCATCGGCACGGTCGAGATCCGCGGGTTCGCGATCACCATGGGCATCGGCGTGCTGACCACCCTCTTCTCCCAGCTCGTGGTGACGAAGTGGGTGTTCGATGTCGGCATCGAGTACCTCGGCTGGAAGAAGGCCCCGATGCTGCCCCTGGCGGTGCCGGCTGTCCAGAGGGCGTTCGAGCTGAACGTGGACTGGATGCGTCTGCGGAAGGTCTTCGTGGTGATGTTCGCGATGCTGGTCCTCGGTGCCGCGGCTGTGATCTCGGTGCGGGGCAAGAAGATGCTCGACACCGAGTTCCTCGGTGGTTCGTCGATCACGATCAAGCTGAAGGGCGATGAGGGCGGCGGCCGGACGACATTGTCGCGCAAGCAGGTTGAAGAGCGGTTGAATGAACTCGCTCTGGAGCCGGACGCGACGCTGGGCGAACTCCGCACGGCGGACATCCTGGTGGTCAACCCCGAGAAGGACGGGTTTACCTCGGACACGTTCACGATCAAGACGCTGGTGACGGACACGAAGGCTCTGAACGCCGCGATCTCGCGGAAGTTCGGCGACCTGATGGACGTCCAGGTGCCGCTGACGTTCAAGGGCGGCGACGTGATGGACGCGTCGAAGGGACCGGTCTACGCGATCGTGAACCAGCGTCTGGGCGCGAACATCGACCGGCCGACGCTGAGCCGCTCGGTGGCCGAGTACCTCGGCGGCGTGGCGATCGTGCTGGAGAACCTCAACCCGCCGACGACGGCCGCCTCGATCAAGGCGAGAATCGAGAACTCGCGTGCGGACTCGGAGTTCAACTCGACCGTCGGGCGGCCGATGGAGGTTGTTGTGCTCGACGGG
>JBEIUO010000020.1:0-11687 GCA_040374335.1 Phycisphaeraceae bacterium | reverse complement strand
CTGTCGTCCCAGGCAATCTGGATCACAAGGGCGAGGACGCCATCATCAGGCGATACCTCGACACGGAAAGCTGGTTCCACGACTTCCACATCACACACGCCATAAAAGTTGCCCTGAACGAGCTGCAAAGAAAGGGGCTCATCATGGGCGGCCAAGGGGCGCGCGACAAAGGGTGGACGCGGGTAGACGCGGCGTTCCGCATCGCGCGGGAGAAGGAAAAGAGAGAAAGCGAAAAGCAAGATATCATCTGGGAAGAGGAAGAGCGTCGCCAGGAGGCGGTCCAAAAGTTCGCGAAAAAGTTCGGCGTCGAGGAGGGACGGTACGGAAGATACGACTGGCAAGACGTCGAGAAGATCCTGCTGGGCCTCAAGGTCAAGCTCTGACTGCTGCTCCGACACGCCTCGCCACGTCCGCGTCCGCCGTCTGACGGGTCTTCCCCCCGAGCACGAACGAGTGGACGCGGGCGAAGCCCCAGGCGCTCTGCGAAGCGCCAGGACGGTGCCCCGTCGCCCATGCCGCCAGCCCCCGGTCGAAGACCGTCTGGAGGGCGCGGCGGTACGTCCGCAGGCTCACGCCGGGCGCGACGTCGGTGTGGCTCGCCCGCGCGATCTCCGGCAGGCTCGTGACCTCGTCCCCGTAGCGCTCGTGGAAGCGCTTGGTGTAGCTCGACCGCTTGGTCTTGGCCCCCACGTCCGTCTTGAACGGCCGGAAGCTCTGGGGAGGCCTGCGCGGGCCGTACTTGGCCGCCTCGGCAGCCCTGGCCTCGATCTCCGCTCTGCGCGAGGTGCGCTTGCGGCCCTTCAGCGAGCCCAGGTACTTCGCGGGAACGTGCCTGCTCGTTCGCTTTGCCACGCGCAGATCGTAGCCCAAGCCGTGCGCCCGGTGCCACCTGGGCGGCGGGTGAGCTACGATGGATCACCGTGAAGTTCCTCATCGTCGGAGACTCGCAGGCCCAGGGCACGCCGGGGCGCTTCGCCCAGGAGCGGCTCGAAGCCGCCGGGCACACCGTGCAGCGCATCCACCAGCACGGGTGCGGTGCCGTGGACTGGTCAGGCAGCCCGAGCCGCAACTGCCAGGAGTACAACCTCTGGGACCGATACAGGTCGGCGCTGGCCTCGTTCAACCCAGATCAGGTCATCCTCATCTTCGGCTCCAACGACTTCGGGCCCTCTCTGCCCGGCGGCCTGCGACGCATGAAGTCCGCCGCCGGTAGCCGTCCGGTCTGGATCAGCGGCCCCCCGCGCTACCCGGATACCTCCAGGCAGCTTCTGGGCGAGGGCATCCGCGCTGCCAACCGCAGCGTCTTTGGCGACCGATGGATCGACGCCTACCCGTCCACGCCGCTCTCGCTGCCGCGAGACTCGCTACGGGCACACCTTCCCGGCGAGGCGGGACGTCCCTGGGGCGAAGCCATCGCGTCCGCGGTGCTGTCCGGCCGTGCCCCTACGCCTGCCGTGGGGCTGCTCGACAACCCGCTTTTCTGGGTCGGAACTGTCGGCGGGGCTGTGCTCATCCTCGGCGGCGTGACTGCCCTCGCGGTGCGTCTCCGCAGGCCGCGCAAGAACCGCAGGCACCTTCTCGGCAGCGGTGTCTGACAGAGACGTGCTAGGCTCCCGGCCGCATGTCCGACTTCAACTACGACTGGCTGCTGCCGGGTAGGCTCGCTCAGGGAAGCTATCCCGGCGCGAGTCCTTCGATCTTCAAGGCATGGGACGTGGTGGTCTACTGCGCCGAGGAGCTTCAGCCTCGCATGGTCGTGCCGCGAGGGAAGGCTGCCTATCACTTCCCGATCGATGACGACATCTACCGCCCGGTGCCGCCCGAGGTGAGCCAGCTTGGCTGGAAGCTGGCCGGAACGCTCGCGGATCACGTTCGGTCTGGGCACCGGGTGCTGGTGACGTGCGCGATGGGGGCGAACCGCAGCGGCCTGATCAACGGCATGACCCTCATGCGCGTGAACGGCATGTCAGGGGCGAGCGCGGTCGAGATCATCAAGCGCAACCGCCGCAGCGGCGGGCAGGAGGCGCTCTCGAATCCGATGTTCGAGCACCACCTCCGCTGCCTCCGATGACCGACGACGACCCGATCGCTCGGGCCGCACTTAGTTTCTCCGAGGCGGGGGAGATGACCGAGCGGACGCCGCTGGACGTTCAGCGGGTCGCGAAGGTGCCCACTCACTCGGCGGCCATGCTCCTGGCGTGGAAGGCGAGCAAGGAATCGCTGTACCTCGACGGCCGCGTGCCGTGGGGAAAGCTGCCGAAGTTCGTGGAGGGCTACCTGCGACTGCTCTGGGACACCCACGAGTACTGGGCGCTCAGGGCCCTGCTTGTGGGCGACGTGTCGTTCTTCATCGGCTGGCTGTTCAAGATCGACCAGATCGACCTCGCCATGATCGACGCCGGGATGGGTCTCGCAGACCGAGCCCCGCTCATCCGCTTCCGGGCCGCCGTGGACGGCTACCGAGAGGTTGCGGAGAAGCGGCTGAAGAAGCTCGGCGGCACTTGGCCGCCGCAGTCTCAGTTGGGGCCGTAGTAGTCCGTGCCGCTGATCTCCCGGTAGCACCTGGGGCACACCGGGTTCAGAGACTCGACCGGATCTTTCCGGCCACAGTCGCACGACCACTCAAACGTGACTTCCTCGCCGTCAGAGACGAGAGCGAGCAGGTGGGCGCGGCCACAGTCGCAGACCGTCTGGCCGTTCCACAAGTGCTCGCCGTGGTGATCGCAGCGGATCTTCCGACCCTTCACGGACTCACCCCGAGACGAGCGATGCCTGATAGATCGACGCCTTCAGCGAGCCCATCGACACGCCGTGATCGACCCAGCGCTTGATGTCCGCGATCTGGTCGAACATCATCCGCGTCTTCCGGTTGCACGAGCGGCACGGGATCTCCGCGACGTAGCCACGCCGCTCCCGGTGGTAGGACTCCACCTCGCGAAGCAGGTGCAGGTTCGCGACGTTCGCCCACGGCACGAACAGCTTGACCTGCTTGCCGCAGTACAGGCAGTCCTGAACGAGGCTGACGCCCCCCTTCAGGATCGTCTCCTTGACCTCCGCTCCGTCGGTGAGGATGCGATCGGCTCCCTCGATGGACTGGATGCCGTCCCCGATGAGGCCCTTGTCTTCCGACCAGATGGGATCTCTTGCCATGACCCGCAACCTAACCTCGGGTCACTTGTCCGACAAGCCCCGGATGCACTTCACCTCGGTCGCGTTGAAGGCGGCCTCTTCGAGGTGGTTGCCGCGGTAGGCGTCCGACTCGCCACGCAGCAGCGCGACGAGAGAGGCCCCGGCGTAGGCCAGCAGCGCCCCGGCAAGCCAACCGACCAGCAGGGGCCACGGGCTCAGGCTGACCGCGGAGCAGAGCGCGCCGAGCAGCAGACCGGCCAGTGTGTTCGCCTCGGCCTGCTCGACGTGGACAAGCTCGTGCTCGACTGTGGAGTTGCCAGCGCTGGACGAGAGCATGATCCCATACCCGAACGTCGTCCCTGCCCAGCGCCGGTACCACGTCCGCGACGGCCAGCTGGACGGACCCAGGCGGACCATGAGGCACCCGTCCGCCCACCACAGGTCGGCGCCCCACAAGCCACGGACCACCAAGGCCACCAGAGCCCCAACGTAGAGGGGCCAGCACAAGGCGCGGCGAAGGAACTGCCTCATGCTGGCCCAGTCTACCTCACTCGACGTCCTCGCGCTCCGGCTCCTCGTCCGAGGCGGCACCCACCAGGGAGGGGCGCGCGTAGAAGTCGTTGCTGGTCTCGCCGCACTCGACGGGGATCAGGCCGATCCTCTCCGCACGAGACCGATCCATCGTTCCGCCCCAGTCATGCACCTCGGACTGGCAGGGGCTCCACTCCGACCGGCTGTCCAGGGAAAGGCGGACGACCTCCCTGGCCCGGTCGAGCACCGCCATCCACCGCCCGCGGTAGTGGCTCCACGGAGGAACCTCCTCGACCCGATACATGCCGTCCCGCATCCGACGGGTCGTGACCCGCGGCCACCCCCCAGGAGCAGTCCCCTCGACGTTGAGCCGAGAGACCCAGGCCAGACGGGCAGACGAGTGCGACCTCGTGCCCATGACGCGGCCAGAGTAGGCGCGGGCGAAGTTGACGTAGCTCATGCCCTCTCGATCAGCACCCTGGAGCAGCACCTCGTGAATCGCGAGCCCGTCACCAGACTCGAAGCACCCCCACCCCGCCTCGGACACACAGATCCGAGCAAGCGCGAGGTAGGACGGGATCCGCACCGCCTGCCCAGCCGCGCTACCCGAGAGGGGCAGCACGAGCGAGCAGAGGGCGGCGACCATGGACAGGTTGTTACGCATCGCCCCCGTCATAGCCGCGAAAAGTATGTCGCGCAAGCGCGCGGTATGTCGTAAGCTGTTTTGCTGGACGGCTCGAAACGGCCGCAACATCATAGGCCTGAGCCGGGTCGCGAGCGTGAAAGCTGCCGCTGCTGTCACCCCCTGCGCGGCAGTCCGCGAGCGGCCCGGCTCGCTCAGTACCGAGCGCTGGATCGGGAATCCCACCCCGTTGGGATCGGCTTGCCGTCCTCGATGGTCCGCTCGTTCTGGGTCTGGAGCCCGAGGACGGGCACGGCGTAGTCCAGAACGACGTGCTTCCAGATCCCGGCCCCTGGGTCGGACCTCTTTTGCCCGTTGCTCTGCCGATGCGCCCAGACGTACTGGAGCGGGCTTCCCAGCCGACGACCTTCCTCGACCATCCACTTCACGGCGGCGCGGAAGGTTTCGATGGCGCGGTCTGTCAGCAGCGTCGGAACGCCGCCCCAGGTACTCTCCTCATCCTCCCGCTTCGGCGTCGTTGGGTCATCGAGCAGGCCGGGGTACTGGCCTTCCAACTCGATGCCGTAGCTGAAGGCGTTGAAGCCGTTGCTCGTGTAGAGGAACCAGCGGGGGTCGGCGGCGGCGACGAAGGTGCCGTCGCGAAAGGCCGTGACGTGCGCCGGGATGCCGAGGGCGCGGCGGTACGCCCTCTGCCGGTCGCTGGAGGGACCGAAAACGCAGGCGGTTTGGTGGACCACGATCCCCGTGATGCTTTTGGGGTCGCGAACCACAGTTTTACCACCGACGACCTTGGAGGTGTTGATGACGGTCCCGTCCGCCTTCTTCTTGCGGGGGAACAGGGTGGGATGCTGCTCAGAGCGGAGGTCGAGGAAGGTGACGGTCATCAGATCACCACGAACTTGACGACCACGCTCTCGACGGACTGCGCTGGGAACCACGAGTCGATGACGACGCCGATTTGCGGGTCGTTCGCACCGATCGAGTGGTAGATCACGCGGATCGAGAGCCCCATGGGCACTTCGAGGGCGTAGTCCGCGCCGATCTGCACGCGCTGCCCCACCTGCACCGGCAGCCCCCGCGTCAGCGTGCGCTTGGTCGTCCAGCCGCCCGCGCCGTCGTCATAGCCCACTTCCACGTCTACGGTGTCACCGTAGACGCCCTGCCACGCTGAGATCACGCCCCCGGTGAGCGCCGCTTGCTCGGAGCAGGTCCACTGAAGGATCGTCGTCGCGCCTGCGACCCCGTCAGCGTTGCCGCCGATGGGCCGGTAGGCGTAGCCGTCCACTTGGGCAAGAATTTTGTCGTAGGTCGGCATCGGGCCTCAGAGTGCGGGGTTGACGTTGAGCCTGTCGATGCTCTGCACGAGCACCGTGTCGAGCGCCATGACCGGGAGCGGTGCTACGGGCGCAGCGCCCGAGCGGCATCCGGCCGCGAAGAACAAGCCCTGGTAGGGAACAGGTAGCTCCCTGGACCTCGTCGCCCTGACGGTCGTTGCGGGCAGCACCGTCGAGCCATCGCGGTAGAGCGCGGTGCCTGCGTCGAGCACGATCTGCCGGAAGCCCGGCGTGGCCGTGTTCGAGACTGTGACGAGCGCGGTGCCCTCGGTGCCCGCAGGCGTCGAGCGCGAGCGCAAGAAGCCCTGCAAGCCCAGACCCGCCGGGAACACCCACTCCACGAACGCCTGCTGCGCCGAAGGGTGCGCCGGGTCCAGCAGCGGGTTCGCGGCGAGGTCGAGCGCGTAGAGCCCGAAGAAGCTCTCGCTCGTGCCGCCTCCGCGCACGACGGCAGGTGCGAGCCCTCCGGTGCCGAGGGCGACCGATACGACCACGGGCGCGTAGTCGGCCAGCCGCGAAACGTAGCTCTGATCGCCGGGTACGAGCGAGCCCGTGATCGTGAGCGTCGAGCCTGCCTGCACGAGCGACCCGCCGCCCGCGTTCTGCTGCCAGTCCACGCCGAGCGGCCCGCTGAAGCTCTCCCGCCACGAGCCTTCGTCGGTGAGCACCGTCGAGCGCGAGACAAGCGAGCCGTCGCGGTCCACGAGCAGCGACCGCAGGACGTTCGGCGTGACATACGTCGCGAGCGCGCTCGACAGCGGCGCAAAGCCACCCGTAGCTACGGCCTGCGTCGCGCTGGTGATGTCTTCTACGGCCATGGCGTCTCCTGATCAGGTGAGCGCAAGCCAGTTGAGGCCCGCGAGATATTGCTCGTTTCCGCCGCTGACGTTGGTGACGCGCAGCGAGATCACGTCCGAAACGCCCGCCACGTCCGCGCCCAGCGTCAGCGTGGTGTCGCGGAGAATCAGATCCACGGAGCCCGTGTTCTGGCTGAACACGCCCGCCGCGATCACCGCCGTGTTCGGTCCTATGGCTGCCTGCCCTGCGGCAGCGGCCACCGCAGGCGTATCAATGTCGCAGAATCCGCGCGACGTAGCCCATGCAGGCGCGACAGCAAACGTCGGATTGTACAACAACTCCCACTGCGACGCTCCGTTGCCCGCAGTGATCGGGCCGACCTGCGTGGGGATGATGGTCACGCGCTCAAAGCCTGCGCGATGCCGGATGGACAGCAGCGTGGTCGAAGCGTTGTTTGCGACGTTGGTGCTGCGCGGCGAGTAGACGCCGAAGGCTGCGCCCGTGCCCTGGAGCCCGCCCTCGGAAGCCACCGACGAGCAGATGCAATCCACATCACCCGCGCCGCCGCCCGTGGCATCGATCTCATAGCGGATCGGCAGGTTCGGCGTGCTCATGTAGACGGCCGGGTTGATGTTCGCGTTGTCGAAACGGTGCGCGTAGTAGATCGTTCCGTTGACCACGAAGCCCATGCGCGCCGAGCCCACGCCGAGCCACTCGAAGTCGATCACGAGGATCTGAGTCTCGGCAAAGTTGAGCGTGATCCCGCTCGGCCCAGTGCCGTTCATCGGGTCGAGGTTCCACGCACCCTGCGCGACCGTCGTCGTCGGCACCGACGAGCTTGAGCGGCGCACGAAGTTCACCGTCGCCGCGCCGTCAAGCTCAAGGAAGAACCCGTCCGCCGAGTCGAAGTACCCTGCGCGCTTCACCGTGCCCGCGACCCCGCCGTTCAAGTTGAACGTGCAGAAGATGAGCTGGCTCTTGCCGGGCTGATAGGTGAAGTACCGGCGCGACTGCCGCACCGAGGTCTGCCCCGCCGCGACGGTGAGCCGCACCCGAGCGTTGGGCTGATCCCACACGCCCGCAGCCGCGCCGCCGGTCTGCGCCTCGGCCCAGTAGAGAGGCTGCGCGTCGTAGACGAGCTTGGAGTCGAAGACGGTCTGCGGCGCGGAGATGCGGAGCCGCCCGAAGGCGTCGAAGTTGGCCGAGGTGAGTCCTGATCCACTCATGGGGCTCCAAACCGCCGCGCCGAGCGTGGCGTCGATGCAGAAGTAGAGGGACTGCGTCCCGGTGACGTAGGCCGTGTCGCCAACCTCAAGCGTCGCAGACTGCGTAGGCGAGGCCGCGACGTTGGGCAGGTCTGCCGGAGTGACGTAGGCGTTGCCCCAGTAGCCGTGGAACGCGGTGGGTGATCGAGTTGCCATGCTACGGAACCGCCACGACGGCGACCACTTGCGAGTTGCTGATCGCGCCAATCCAGTTAGGGCTAGTCGAGCCCGAAGCCGGAGCAGGGTCGAGGGCGTTCACCGTCGAGTAGTAGCACCAGCCCGCTGTGCCGCTGTCGAAGACCCGCTGGTAGTACCTGATGTTCGCTGCGACGGTGAACTGCGCCGAGCCGTAGTAATCGGCGTTCGCTGGGCTCTGAACCAGCAGAAGTTCTGCGCCGCCCGAGTAGAAGTCCGCGTTGAAGTTTGCCACGGAGCCTCCTCAGACGAGCGGCACGACGCTCGTGACCCAGGGCAGAGCCACGCCCGCGACGCCTACGAGCGTCCCATAGGGCGTGATCTTCGGCGACGACGACGAGAGGTTGAACGTGTCCTGCGCGTTCTGCGCGGTCGCGAACCACACCGCCTCGGTCGAGTAGCCCTTCGGATGCACGGCCGCGAGCCCGAAGGCCGACGACCACATCGGCACCTTGCCCGTGTAGGGGTCGAGCGCCGAGGTGCCGGGCGGCAGGACGTTCGTGTTGGTCCCGCTGCTGTTGTTGTAGATCCAGCCGAGCGAGCCCCCGGTGCGGTACGTCGCGCCGCCGAGACCGTAGGCTTCCCACCACTGCGTCGTGCCCGTGGGGCCGTAAAGGCTGTCCCGGTAGCGCACGCTCGGATCCTGATCCGTCGCCGCCGTCGAGCCGGGCGATACCGCCTCGGTGCCGATCAGCCGAGGCGTCGCGCCGCCCGCGAGGTATCCGTACCACCACCAGCCGTAGACGCCATTGATCGCGACGTTGTTCGCGACGGCGTGGTAGTAGCCCGTCGCAGCACCAGGAAGCCACGTTGTCTGCACCGGAGCCGCGTCGGCGCCCGTACCGATCCACACCTGACCGTCGCCGCCACCCGTCGTCGGCGCGACCGTTGCGGTGCCGCCCGTGCCGAAGCCCGTCGCTCGGCTGTACTTGATGATGACGTTGACCGAGTTGTTCGCGTTCCCGTTCTGGAGGACATACTCCCGGCCTCCTGCGCCGCTGGGCTCTCGGATGCGAACCCAGGCGTTGGCGACGGCGAAGGAGCCGAGCGAGGTGCCGGTCCCGGTCGTGATCAGGTCGCTCGCGGCGGTGCTGCCCGCAGTCCCGGTGCCGCTCGAAAGGACGCTCCAGCCCGCGAGCTTGAGGGTTTCCTTGATCGTGTAGAGCGCGAGGCCGCTCGTGTTGTTCGCGGGGACGTTGGTGACGCCGACGTAGGCCATGACGTAGCTCCGATCAGACGAGGTAGAGGCCGCGAGCGAACGCGGTGCCAGACGCGCCAGGGGTGAGGACGATGTCGTACCAGCCCGCGATGACCGCGCCGCCGCTCGTCAGAGCTTGGCTCCCGAGGAGGCCCGTTCGCGTCCAGGTCGCCGCTGCGGGTCCGCCTCCCGATGGCACGAGCGTCAGCGAGGAGGTGTCGGTGATGACCGAGCCGCCGAAGAAGCCGAGGCTCCCTGCGGTCAGCGTGCGCGCCTGCGGGACGTAGACGCTACCGATGGTCGCCGGGGTCGAGAGCGTCGCCGTACCGTCGAGCGCGACGTTCTGCGGGACGATGGTGAGGCTGCCGAGCGTCGCGCCGCCCGCGAGCGTCGAGCCGCCCTGGGGCTGCGAGTCGAGGCTCAGATTGACCGCTGCTGCCGCAGAGGCGGCAAGGCTGCCTCCGATGGTCGAGGAGGTCGCCGTGAGGCTCCCGCCGCTGACCGTGACGTTGCCGGTGACGCCAGAGCCCGAGAGCGTCGTCGTGCTGTTGATCGAGGTCAACGAAGTCGCCTCGGATGCGGCGAGCTTGACCGCAGGCGAGCCGTTGATCGCGACCGAGAGGAACGAGGACGCCGTCGCCGAGAAGTTCGTCGTGTTGTTGATCGTGGTCGAGCTACTTGACTTCGAGTAGTCGTAGACGACGCTGTTCGTCGGCCCGCCGTTGATCGTGGTCGCTCCTCCGAAGGTCGTGTTGTTGGTGACGAAGGCCGTATTCGTCCCGTTGTTGTTGACCGTCGTGGCGCTCGTGACGAAGACCTGCGTGAGATTCACCGTCGCGCCGGGGCCTGCTGGCTGCGTACCGACCGTCGTGATCGTCGGCGTCGTGAGCTTGACGTTCTCCAGCGCCACGCCGTCGTCGAGGGTCACGCCTGCGGGCGCGACGATCGTGGTCTCGGGCGTGCCGACGATCGCAACGTCCTGCGGCACCGCAAGCAAGGCGGGCTCAGTGTAAGTTCCAGGGCCGACGTTCACTACCTCGCCGGGACCGGCCAGGGTCAGCGCAAAAGAGATCGAAGCCAGCGGAGCGAGGATCGATCCGTTGCCTGTTACGTCGGAGCCTCCGGGGGTGACGTAGTAGGTGCCGTCTGGGACGGCCGAGGCAGCGCCCACGGGCGTCCACACGACCGGCCCGACCGCCGTGCAGACCACAAGCTGGTTCAGCGTAGAGTCGAAAGCGGTGTCGCCCACCTCCACCTCGGCGCTCGTCGGCAGCAGTGCCGTGATGTAGGCACCCCAGAACGAGTGAAACTGGGTGGGAGAGCGGGTTGCCACGTCGCCTCAGATGTTGTGCGCCACTTCGTTGCCTACGCCGCCTGCTGTGTTGTCCACGGGAGGAGCGGTGCGACAGACGTTGCCGATCACGACGTTGTTGTCGGACGTGGCCGACAAGTAGATTGCGGCGAGAGCGGGCGGAACTGGAAGCGAGCAAGAGTTGCTTCCGATCGTGTTCTCGTCGGAGTCAACGTAGATGGCCGGACCCGTGCCCTGGGTAGACGGCAAGATCCTGTTTCCGGTGGCCGTGCATCGGTCGCCAGCAATCAACAGAGCCGCGCCAGACCTTGCTGCCTGAAAGTCGATGACGTTGCCCGTCACCGTCACACTGGCAGGACCGCCGCCTCCGATGGTTCCAAGTTGGAGGCCATACAAAGTCCATCTTTCGGGGCACTCGATCACGTTGCCAGAAAACACCATACGCTCCGCTCCCGCAAGAGCGAGCACGGCGGCTACGTTGCTCGTAGAGCGGATCTTGTTGTCAGCGACGACGACGTCGCGCTCACTAGATCCGCGAATGAAAATCGCAGCGTTTGGCGACGCAGCGCCACTCGCCTCGTCGTGAATGATCTCGTTGCCCTCGATGAAAACGTCAGTAGCACCCTGGATTCTCACAGCGTATGTGTCAGATCCGCTGCTGTCGTAGTCCGAAACGTGAATCGTGTTGCTTGCGATCGAGATGCCGCTGACGTCACCCGGCGCGTTCGCTGAAACGAGGACGCCCCTCCGCACCGTGACGGGCAGCGGCGCTTGCGGAATCGCAGAGCCGAAGTCTGTATCGCTAACGGAAGAGTTGATCGTGCCAGGACCGAAGCTCACGCAGAGGTCCACGAGGGCGAACGTCGAATCATCGATCTGAATGTTCGCCTGATTCGCAGGGTCCACTGACTGCGGCTGCACATCGACTCCGATGTCCCAAAACAAAGACGCGCAAGATCGAAGGGAACAGAGAAGTCCAGACTCAACGCGAGCGGCAGTTCTCGTTCCAGCGCCAAGAGGAGGAGGAGCCGTGTTGGACCCGCCGAACACGCCGTTGCTGATGCGGAGAGCGGTCGCGTTCGTCGCTCCTACGACCTGCGTCGAAAAAAGGCCGTACTGGCCGATGTCGAGGGCGTAAATCTCAGAGCCGAACAAGATGCAGCCGCCGCTGTTCGGGTTGATCTGCAAGTTACGAAGCTCGTAGCCGATGTCTCCGCCGAGAACCAGCGTGTTACGGGCGGCGACCTGACCTTCGACCACTTTGATACCAGAGGTGGCGCTG